>DATKAN010000009.1 GCA_035498035.1 Nitrospiria bacterium | reverse complement strand
GCAATCCCTGTTTCAATCATCAACAAGCTGAAGCCGATTACGATTAAACTGATAAATTTTTTCATTTCATTCCTCCTTTGCGGATTAAAAAGCAAATCGAACTGTTTTTGGATCTTTTACGTCCCAGGTGGCTTCGTTGCCGAGGGAGAGATTAGGATACGGCTCCGTATCCGAAAGGTATTTCAGGACCTGTTACTAAGCAAGACAGATGCCATCACCCAATAAAAATCGATTATCATCTAACTTATTGTAATTATATATATTTTAAAATGCTTTCCCGGAAACACACCATCGGCTCCTTCGACAATCTTGTCAGGGTCTCTAAACATAAAAGCTTTCACGTTGACTAACCTTCTGTTTCCTTTACAGGAATTAATTGTTCGACAATAATGTCGTTGTTCGACATTTTTGTCTTCGTCTCCAAATGATATTTCTTCATTTTATAACGGATAACCCTTTCACTGATTTTTAGCTCCCGCGCCGCGCGTGCTTGAACACCATGCGTTCTTTCCAAGGCGGCCAAAATCATCCGACGTTCGAGATCTTCAACCTCTTCTTTCAATCCCTTGCGCACCGAAAACAACCTCCATCGCGGCCCGCCCGTAGACCGGGATAATCCTGGGATTTTTCCCGTGGCTTACGGGGTCCGGGGCCGCAATTTTAGATAAATAGACAAAAGCCAAATCGTAAATTAATTTTATTAATATATAAAGTAAGAATAATGAGTTAATGTTCAAAATGAAATATGCCAGGTCGAATTTGCCACTGGATTTTATTTCCAGAGGGCTACGGAGTGAGCCTGATTTGATGATAATTTTCGAATGCTTTCATGGCAATACCGAATGTAGACCAAGGCCATCGGAAAAAATCCGGAGATCCATGGAGATCCCATCCAGGCGATCTCAAGGACTTTTATGGCGAGCAGGCCAACGCTCTTAAATTGAGGCTTCACTATTTCCGTTACCAAGAACAAAGGTTAAAATATCTGTTCCTTTTCCATAGGGATAAGTGCAGACGTAACCCAATGAAGAAAGCTCCGCCTCCAAACTTTGACTGTTCCGTTCCGGAACTCCGATTAAAACCTGCCAGGAATCATAGCTCACGTGAACAATCGCCTCGGATTGATGAGACAACTGAATGATTCGCGCCAGGTTCTCGCCGCTTAGCCGATCGGCCAAATCCTGCAATACAAAATGAACCGTTCTTTCTGTTGCTTCGGATGTTGACGCCATGATCTCACCTCCATTTGCTTCGATAATTAGAGCAACTCTTATGCCAATCCGGAAAAATGAATGGAGAGCGCCTCGGATTTTTCCGAAAATGATCAGCCTTTCAATGAATTTCAAATATACCTGGATTCAGAGGCGTCGGGAGAAACCGTGAGGAAGGAAAATACGTTTTTGTTCGATGAAGGGCTATTCAATGACAAAATGGTAGGAATGAGGAAGAAGTTATTTGGCGGGGCATAAGGTTGCCGTCCATGCTCACCCCGGCTCGATTCTGTATTTCTTTATCTTGTACCCGATTTGGCGTGGTGTAATGCCCAATATTTTGGCCGCACGGGACTGGACCCAACCGCATTTTTTCAATGCGTCGAGCATCTGTTGCCGCTCCAGATCCTCGACCGTGGTTTGCAGCGTCGGCCTGTCCATCGGGGACGGTCGCGTCACTTCCCGCACGTCACGGAAGTAAGCGGCGATGCTGGAGGGCATCGAATGGAAGGTGATCTCCGACGCTTCGGCCATAACGACCATGCGTTCGATGCAGTTTTCCAACTCCCGTACGTTTCCGGGCCAGTGGTATTGGATCATAACCCGAAGAACGTCCGGAGCGATCCGGATCTGCTTGTGATGCTCTTTGTTGCAGCGGGCCAAGAAATATTCGATCAGAAGCGGGATGTCTTCCTTCCGCTCGCGCAAGGACGGAAGAAAGATCGGGACGACATTCAGCCGGTAATACAGGTCCTCGCGAAAGGTTCCCTCCTGGATCGCGGCCTCAAGATTACGGTGTGTGGCGGCCACCAAACGGACGTCCACCGACAGAGTTTGTGATCCCCCCACGCGCTCGAATCGTTGTTCCTGCAAGACCCTGAGGAGTTTGACTTGAGTGGATAGGGGAATATCGCCGATCTCGTCCAGGAAAAGCGTTCCTCCGTCGGCCAACTCGAATCTCCCCCTCCGCAATTGGGTCGCGCCGGTAAAGGCCCCCCGCTCATGTCCGAACAGCTCGCTCTCAAGCAGCGTCTCGGGAAGCGCCGCGCAGTTGACCTTGATGAAGGGCCGGTCGGCCCTCGGGCTATTGTAATGAATCGCCCGCGCAATCAACTCCTTGCCGGTCCCCGACTCGCCCCGCAGCAGTACGGTGGCCTTCGACTTACAGACCTGGAGGACCGACCGGAACACCTCGTCCATCACCTTGCTCTGACCGACAATGTTTCCGATCCGGTAACGGTTCTTCAGCTCGCTCTGAAGCTGGATGTTTTGTTCCAGGAGTTCCCGTTTTTCGCGCGAAACGGTGTGTTGAAGCTTGACGGCCTGCCCGATCAGGGAAGCCACGACCGTGAGGACGCGGACATCGTCGTCAAGGTCGGGCGATCCGTTCTTAAAAAGCCGGTCCACGCTCAGGACCCCGATTGTTTCGCCATGGGTCTTCACGGGCATGCAGAGAAACGCGATCCGTTCTTTTGTAAGGTCGCCCCGCGAGCGGGTTCGGTTGAGAAAAAGCGGTTCCCGTCCCACGTCCGGGACGATCATCGGCTCCCCTTTCTCAAAAACCCGTCCGGTCACCCCTTCGCCGATTTTAAAGCGACCGCGCGCGATCTCCTCCGGCGTGAGGCCGTGCGCGGTTTCGATCACGAGCTCGCCCGTTTCGGGGTCGAGCAAAGTCAGGGTTCCACGACGCATATCGAGGACGGAGGCGAGAATTTCAAGAATCTTGCGTGAGGTTTCCTGCAGGTCCATCGAGGAGGCCAGGGATCGGCTGATCTCGTAGAGAGCGGTCAATTCCGCGATCTTTCGGGGGGTGGTTTGATCTTTCATCCCATTCCGTCGTTCACATCGAAACGGCGGCCTCGCCGCGCTCCTGGGTCCGGATTCGGACGCCTTCCTCGACGGGCAGCACGAAGATCTTCCCGTCCCCCGTCCGTCCGGTCGTTGCCGAATGCATCAGCACTTCGACGACGCGCGCGGCGTCCTTGTCCGGGATAAATACCTCGATCTTCATCTTCGGGACAAAGTCCAACGTATATTCCGCGCCCTGATACAACTCAATGTGACCGCGCTGGCGACCAAACCCTCGGACCTCCATGATCGTCATTCCCTGGATACCGATCCGGGTTAGGGCTTCCTTCACTTCACCGATCTTTTCGGAACGGATATAAGCCTCGATCTTTTTCAATGCGAATCCTCCGATTACATCGGGGGCCGCTGCGGCCAAGAAGAAACAAGGTCCTCACATGCCCCCGCACCCCGCGCTCGCGCTGGCTGAGCCAGTCGCTCCCTTAAAATTAAAAAGGCGTCTTCCCGATGATCAAAGAAGACGCCAATGTCATGAACACCTCGTTGTGTCTCGCTATTTTATAACACAGGGATTAAATCGCAGTCAAGAAGATAATGGGGTGTGTTGACCCGGAAGGTCCGGGCTCAAAACAGCAGACCGAGGAGGACCCGGATGCTGTTGGAATCACCGGCGCCGATCTCGGCATTGATGCGGAACACGCTTCGATCCGAAAAGTCCAACCCGATCATTCCTCCAAAAGAACTGTCCTGTGTGGCTTTCATCGAAGGCTGATTCTGGGGCGCGAGTTTGTCGTTCCGGGTAGAAACCCTCATGCCGGCGTAGACCCGGAGATCCGGTTCGGGGTCCCGGAGCAGATCTTTTGTCCCGAGGAACAGGCGGGCCTGCGTCTCGGTCCAATTGTCCTCCACCGGAACCGAAACGTTATTTTCATCAAACGTTGAAACCTTTCCGAACTGATACTGAGCCGAGAGACCCGCAAAGTTTCCGCCCTGTAAAGGAAAGGAGCTCCGAAAACCGACTCCAAAATACGGACGCATACGGCTGTCCAGGTTGGCCTCCTCGAACGTTATATTTCCCAGGCCGGCCGTCGCGTAAAGGTCCAGCTGATCCATCAGGCCATAGGTCAATTGAATACCCTGCCGGGTTATCCGTTCGCGCTCGCTCTGTCCGTCCAGCTTCATGTCCCGGCTGGAGAGTTCCGCTTCAAGACCGACGCCCAAATGTCCTTTTCCCGTCATCAGCGGCACGTTCTCCGCCCAGGCCACGCCCCCGCTCAAGAACAATCCAATCACCAAACCGATGAATCGGCGTCCAACCGGGTTCATGGGCCTCTCGTTCCGGGAAATGGAGGTTATTTGCGCGCTTTCGATTTCGGCCGGGCGGTTTTCGTTCGCCGGACTTTGCCTTTTTTGAGAAGACCTTTTACGGTCTCGCCGATCACGGCCGGATTCTGGACGACGGTTACGCCGGCCTCCTCCAGCGTGGCGATCTTTTGGGCGGCGGTCCCCTTTCCGCCCGATATGATGGCCCCGGCATGACCCATCCGACGACCGGGGGGGGCGGTCACGCCCGCGATAAAGCCGACCACCGGTTTCGTGCCGGCGGCCTTGATGTATTCGGCGGCCCGTTCTTCGGCGTCGCCGCCGATTTCACCGATGATGACGATCGCCTCGGTGTCCTTGTCTTTTTGAAACAACTCAAGAACGTCCACGAAATTTGTCCCGTTGACCGGATCGCCCCCGATCCCGACGCAGGTGGACTGGCCCAAGCCCAAGCCGGTCAACTGCCAGACCGCCTCATAGGTCAAGGTGCCGCTGCGCGAAACCACGCCCACCCCCCCCTTTTTATGAATGAAACCCGGCATGATACCGATTTTACATTCTTCCGGGGTGATGATTCCGGGACAATTGGGCCCGATCAGGCGAACCGAACGGCTCGCCATACCCCTAACCGGTTTCCCGTCGAGGAAACGCCTCGCGCGGATCATGTCGGCCAGTGGGATGCCTTCCGTGATGCAAACGATGAGACCGACGCCCGCATCGGCCGCCTCCATGATGGCATCCGCCGCAAAGGCCGGGGGGACGAAAATCATCGAGACGTCGGGTCCCGTCGCCTCGACCGCTTCGAACACGCTATTGAAGACGGGGACGCCCTCGAAGATCGTCCCCCCCTTCCCCGGGGTGACGCCGCCCACGATTTTCGTTCCGTATTCCCGGCAGGCCGCGGCGTGGAAAGATCCCTCCCGGCCCGTGATCCCCTGTACGATCACCTTCGTGTTTTTGCCGACCAGAATGCTCATTTCATTTCCACCTGTTTCATTATTTCGACCGGTTTGGGTCCAAGTTGCACGACACCGCCCCGTTGGGCGATCCACACATATCCATCGGGAGAGGGCGCGATCGCATAAACATCGTCACCGGGCAATCCCTCCGCTCGTGTATAACTTCTCCATCCGCTTCCGTCAAAACGGGACAGGCCGTGGTTGGTCCCGGCCCAGACCGCCCCCGATGGATCGCGCGCGAGGGCATAAACAATGTTTCCGGCCAGTCCCTGCCTGGTGGTGTAATTCGTCCAGCGCGTTCCGTCGAAGCGGCTGACCCCTCCGCCCCAGGTCCCGAACCATTTGTTTCCCCGCGGGTCGATCAGGATCGCGAAGACATAATTTTCGTTGTAGGTCTCCTTCCCCTTTTCGTCCAGAACGCTCAGGTCATGAAAATGGCCGGCATAGCTCCGGCCCGGAGCCAATTCGACACCGCTCTGACCCTCCAAGGCCTCCTGAGCCTCCCCGGCCGTCTGCTTACGCGCAAGGGCCAACTCATTGGGCCCTCCCAAGCCGTCCTTATGGGTATAAGTGATCCAGGCCCTTTCCTTCGGGGCGAGGGGGTCAAAACGATTCACCCCTTCCTCGGTGCCGAACCAGAGCGACCCGTCCCGGTCCACCGCCAAACTGTACACCCATTTATTGACCAGCCCATCCTTGACGCTGTACGTGGCAAACCGCGCACCTTCCGGAGCCTTAGGATCATAGCGATTGGCCCCGTTCCAGGTACCGATCCACATCGAGCCGTCCGGGTGGAAATCGATGTCGTACACCCAGGGATCCGCCAGACCGTCCGAAGTGCCGTAGGCCTTCCAACGATCCCCATCGAGGCGGAGTAGTCCGCCGGCGTCGGTGCCAAACCACGGCGTGCCCGTGGGATCCACGTTGATCGTAAAAATGTAGTTGCTCGTCAGGCCGTCGGCCTTGGTATAGGTTTTGAGAAGGGCGCCGCTATAACGGTTGACCTTAAGGATTCCAACCGAGGTTCCGACCCAAAGAAAGTTCCCGTCCACTTTCAGCGCGCGGACGATTGTTCCTTCGCCCGTTCCAAAGCTCGCCAGAACCTTGTACTCTTTGACGGGCGAGGGTTTTACGGTGCAGCCCCCCAAGAAGGACACGCCGATTAAAACAGCGGACAGTCCGAGCCGTTTCCACGACCCCGGAAAAAACATCAGCCCCGGATTAGGCTGACGATCTTTTGGGCCCCCTCCCACATCGTCCGCACCACGACGAGGTTCAGTCCGGATGCGGCCAGCATCTGCCGGGCCTCGTCGGCGTTTGTCCCTTCCAGCCTCACGACGAGGGGAACCCGTATCGAGACCTCTTTGGCCGCGTCGATCACTCCGCCGGCGATTCGTTCGCAGCGCACAATTCCCCCGAAGATATTGATAAACACCCCCTTCACGTGGGAATCGGACAGCAAGATGGTGAAGGCTTGTTTTACGGTCTCTTTTGAAGCCCCGCCCCCGACGTCCAAAAAATTCGCCGGGAAAGATCCGGCCAGCTTGATTGTGTCCATCGTGGCCATCGCGAGCCCGGCCCCGTTCACCATGCATCCGATCTCGCCGTCCAGCTTCACATAGTTCAGACCGTATTGGGAGGCCTGTACCTCGAGGGGATCTTCTTCCCCGATATCCCTGAACGCCTTGATGTCGTCGTTCCTGAAGAGCGAATTGTCGTCAAAGGTCACCTTGGCGTCCAGCGCGATCAGTTTTTTGTCCCGGGTGATTACGAGCGGATTGATTTCGATGAGGGACGCCCCCTTTTCCATGAAGAGGCGGTAGAGTTGGCCCAGCATCTGGATGAACGATCCCAGGACTTCCTTTTCAAGACCCAGCCGAAAGCCCAGCATTCGGCCGTGAAAGGCCTGGAACCCGGAAGAAGGGTCGATCGCTCCCTTGAGTATCTTCTCCGGCGAATGGGCAGCGACTTCCTCGATCTCCATTCCCCCCGCGCGACTGGCGACAAAAACGGGCCAGCCGGAGGCGCGATCCACCAGAAGGCTCAAATACAGTTCGCTGGCAATATCGGCGCCTTCCTCGATCAAGAGGCGTAGCACCTTTCGGCCTTCCGGGCCGGTCTGATGCGTGACAAGGACCTTCCCCAACAGTTCACGTGCGAGCGTTCCAACCTGGGCCGGATCCTTGGTCAATTTGACTCCCCCGGCCTTTCCCCGTCCGCCGGCATGGATCTGGGCCTTGACGACATAGACGGCCGGCCGGAGTTCCTCCGCCCAGGCCTTCGCCTCCTCGACCGATGCGACGCCTTTCCCCCGGGGCACCGGGATGTTGTACTGGGCAAACAACTGTTTCGCCTGAAATTCGTGGATGTTCATCGGGTGGCATCCTGTATCATTAATTTAACGGGAGGGAATTTTATCAGAGGACAGGGCCTGAAAGCAACTGGGTTTTATGGACGGGTCGACCCTTGAATTTTCCGCTTCCCACCGATCTTACCCATCATCTATAATAAAAATGGCGGCTCGAACCCTGTTTCCTGTTCAAGCCGAGCGATAAACGGTCGATGTTCCGCGCTGCCGGATTTCTGCAAGATCGAGTGGCCGACCTCCGGTTCCGTTCCCTCCCGGATGTGAATGTGCAGCCGACTTGGATAGGATTGATGCCCCATGAAGGAAAATATCATCGCGATATCGGTCCGCTCATCCACTCCGATGCTCCGGATGGTGCTGATGCTCGGCGCTCTGACGGCGATCGCCCCGCTCTCGATCGACCTCTACCTCCCGAGTTTCCCGATTCTGGCGAAAGCCTATTCGGTCGATCCCGGCCGGGTCCAGGTGACCCTGTCCATCTTTTTCATCGGTCTCGCTTTCGGTCAGGCCATCTATGGCCCCCTCGCCGATCGCTACGGCCGGCGACGGCCTTTGCTGGCCGGTGTGTCGATCTATGTCGTGGCATCATTGATCGCCCCCTTCGTGCCGACCATCGGCGGCCTGATCGCATTGCGCCTGGTCCAGGCGCTCGGTGGATGCGCCGGCATGGTGATCAGCCGCGCAGTTGTGCGTGATCTTTTCGACGAACGCGAGTCCGCCCGTGTCTTCTCGACGCTAATCCTGGTGATGGGATTGGCGCCGATCCTTGCGCCGATGGTCGGTGGCTATATCCTGACGATCGCCGGATGGCGCGCGATATTTCTGGCGCTGGCGGGCTTCGGCCTGCTGGCCCTTGTCTCCTCCTGGGCCGGCCTGGGCGAAACGCTTCCGGCCGAGTCGCGCCGCCGGGATGATTTGGCCGGGGTGTTCCGCACCTACGCCCGCCTCATGGTCAACCGTCGCTTTATCGCGCCCGCCCTGGCCGCTTCTCTGATCATGGCCGGGATGTTCGGTTACATCGCGAACTCGCCCTTTGTCTTCATCGAACTGCACGGCGTCACCCCGAGGCAATTCGGTCTTCTTTTCGGGTTGAACGCCCTGGGCCTGGTCACGGCCTCGCAGATCAATCGCGCGATGCTTTCACGCCAGTCACCGAGGACGATTTTGGGGTGGGCGATCGCGGGAAACGTCGGGGCGGCGTTGATTTTGCTGGCGGCGGCCGGCAGTTCCAGCCTCGTCGTCTTCCTGATTCCGCTGTGGCTGTGCATCGCCAGTCTCGGGTTTATCAGTCCCAACGCCGTCGCGATCGCCATGTCGGCCAGCGGTCATCATGCGGGGAGCGCTTCGTCACTGATGGGGATGATGCAGTTCACGGCCGGCGCGCTGGCCGGAGGGTTGGTCGGCTGGTTCCATAACGGAACGGCATACCCGATGGCCCTGACGATCGCGGGCTGCAGTCTGGCCGGCGCGATCGTCTATGCCGTCGGACACGGGCATCCGGAAAAACGGAAATAATCACCCCGTTCTCCAGATCGGGTTTTTCTTAGACCCGCTATTTTCCAATGAAGCACTACAGATGCTCTCCACGCCGAATGGTCCAAAAATCATCCGAGAGATCCCGGTCCGCGACGTATTCGTAGGGCAGCGTGAAATACCCTTTCATGCCCCAGTCGGTGCCCCACGAATTGCGAACCAGGAGCCTTCTTTTCGTATCGTCGTATCCCACCGCGAGCACCGCATGTCCGCCGATGGCGCGCTCCCTCGATGTCGGCATCGACACGACCCCGGTGGCGGCCGCCTCCGGGGATTCGAAGCTTTCGTAAACCGTAAAACCGAAAACGAACGGGAAGCCTTCCGCCAGACAGGCCCGCATGTCATTCACGGTGGTCAGGCGGTGGTAGGAGGTGATTTGGTGATCCCTCGCCTCTTTATAGCATGGGGGACCCGGCTTCACGGCAAACTTTGAAATAAGATACGGCCATTTCTTCTCCGAGCAGACCCCTTGCTTTATGAGCGTCTTGATTCCGTCCCGGATCATCGCCCCGGAATCCGATCGGGTCGAATGCTCGATTACTCTCTCGTTGTAATAGATGAAAAGACGGCTCAGGTTTATAAAGGGAATTTTGTCCTTCTTCTCTAAGAACTCCAGCGCGCCCGCCAGGGCGTTCCCGGTACAGCTGCCCAAGGCCCCCTGGTTTTCAACGGAGGAGCAAAGATGTCGCAGATCGACCGTGGGGGGGAGGACCACCGGCGCCATCCGAATCGCGCTGTAAAGCAGATCGCGACGATCCGGGAGATCGGGCACCCATCCGTAACCGCGTTTTTGCGATTGGATTTTTTTCTCCGGTACAGTATTCTTCCCTTTCGCCATGGAAACCCTCCTCGAGACATGGATTGAAATTAGAAAAGAGAAGACAGGCTCCCCCTTGTTCGTTGGATAAAATAATCCATTAATCCTTGAAAATGAGTTAGGTGGCAGGCTTGGACTTGCTGGGATCCAGGGATGATTGAACCGGGAGGAAGCATCGGGCCTCATTTATCCGTCCGGCGGATGGGACTGTGTGTAAGTCTTATAAAGGGCGGGACGTCCCGCGCCGGAGGATTGACTTAACGAAATTATAGCGTCCTAATTTTAGCGGGTCAATATTTTTGTTGGACCAGATGCGATGAGGGAGGAATGAATGAGCGGGATGAAAACCCTAAATCATCATAAACGGGATGGCCAGACGAGGGCAGCAAAATCCCCTTCCAGATATCGCCGCCCTCGGTCAACTATTCGCCTTTCCGCGCCGGCACGCTGGGAACGGGTACGTCCATGGCGCATCGAAATCCCACCGTTGCATCCCGCCGGTAAGGAAAGACCTGGAACCGCTTCGTCGAACGGCTGTCCGAAATCGGATCGTTCCAGGATCCTCCCCGGTGAACCCGCATATCGCCGGAATCGGCCCCGGTCGGCATGGCGGTGGGTCCGTCCCGATAATACGTTGAGCTGTACCAGTCCGAAACCCATTCGGAGACGTTGCCGGCCATGTCATACAGGCCGTAAGGACTCCGGCCGCTTTCATAGCTCCCGACCGGGGCCGTGTACCGATATCCGTCCTCATCCCCATCCACGTTGGCCGCCCATTTAACGAAGCTCGGCCCCCAAGGCCAATCCATCTCGACCGGGCCGTGGGCCGCCTTTTCCCATTCGGCTTCCGTGGGAAGCCGCTTCCCGGCCTTCTGGCAATAGGCCTGTGCGTCGTCCCAGTCCACTCCGACGACCGGCTGCCTCGGCTCCGTCAGGAGACGCAGGTCTTTGTAAAAAACCATGATGTCCGGTTTTTTGTGTCCGGTCTCGGCCACGAAGCGGCCGTATTCCTCATTGGTCACTTCGAACAAATCCATATAAAATGCGCCGACCGTCACTTCCCGGACAGGCTGTTCGCCCTCCCCGCCCAGCCGCCGGGATCCCCGCGGAAAGGGACCCTCGGGGATCAGCACCATCTCGCGCCCGTCCTTCGCCGTGATGAACTGAACATCTTTAAATCGTCCGTCATCCCGCGCCTGACGAGCCGGAGGAAGCGGCAGCGGCGTTTCGGGAGGGCCCGATGTGCAGCCCGAAAGGAGGATCACCGGGAGAAGGACCGGGATGGAGACAAAATTGGCCGATCGGATCCATCGGAGAAGAGACATGACGATATTTTACGTAAATGGGATTGGATGCGTCAATATCGGCTGGGTTATTGTCTGGACGGAACCGCCGGGGCGGCTTCTTCTCGGCGGACGTAATCGGGAAGGAGGATCGGGGCCACCCGGGTCGGACGGATATTGTTTTTTTCAAGTTCGCGGCGGAATCGCCTCACATGGGATAGCGTCAGGGTTCCGGCCGGCGTCTTTTTGGCACGCTGCCCAGCGGCCAGGCCCGCCCGCTTCCCAAAGACGATCAGGTCGAGGAGCGAATTGCCCATCAGACGATTGCGGCCGTGCAATCCGCCGGAGGCTTCACCGGCGACGAACAACCCCTTGACCTGGGACTGGGCGTCCACATCAATCGCGACCCCGCCGTTCTGATAATGCAAGGTGGGATAAACCAGGACCGGGTCTTTCCGGATATCGATTCCGTAGCGCTGGAACTGCCGCACCATGGCCGGAAACCGCTTCGTGATGCTACCCTCGCCCATGAGCAGATCGATCATCGGCACGTCCAGCCAGACCCCCACGCGTCCGGCCGGGGTCTTCACCCCCCGTCCCTCGGCGCATTCCCGTATGATGGCCGCGGCCACGACGTCCCGGGTGTCCAGCTCGTTGATAAAGCGGCGACCGTCGCAGTTCACGAGATGCCCTCCATCGGAGCGGATCCCCTCCGTCACCAAGGCGCCGGCCAACTGTTCCGGATAAACCGAGCCCGTGGGATGGTACTGGAACGTATCCATGTGGCTGAGCCGTGCGCCGAGCCGGTAAGCCAGGACGAGCGCGTCTCCCGTTGCGCCAAAATGATTGCTGGTCGGAAAACCCTCGATGTGAAGCCGTCCGCTTCCGCCGGTCGCCAGAATGACCGATTTGGCCGAGACCACGATGAGTTGGCCGTTGTCCATGTTCTTGAGCACCGCGCCGGTGCAGTTTCCATCCGCATCCGAGAGCAGCTCCACCACGGGGGAGAATTCCAGAACGGGAATCTGTCGGTTCAGAACCTCGTCTTTCAGAACCCGCATGATTTCCAAACCGGTATAGTCGCTGCAGGTCAACAAGCGGGGCTGCGTGCTGCCGCCCCCCTTCTTCGTCTTGAGATTTCCCTTTTCGTCCCGGTCGAACAACACCCCGAGTTGGATCAACCACTGGGCGGCCTTCGGGCCTTCATCCACCAGGACCTTGAGCAGGTTAGGATCGTTTTTGTGATGCCCGCCGCGAAGCGTATCAAAGAAATGGGTGACTGGCGAATCGTCGTCCGTGATCGCGACCTGCATCCCCCCTTGAGCCATCACGGTATTGGAATCGCCCAGGCGCAGCTTGGTCACGAGCATCACCTCCGCGCCTTGAGCCTTGGCCGTCAGGGCCGCGGTGGCCCCGGCCCCGCCGCCGCCGACGACGAGCACATCGACCCGATATTGGGGGGTCAGGTCCAGATGGTCCGGAAGCGCGCTGTCCGATTCCAGAAGTTCGGCCACTTCCCGGACCGTCCGTTCGCCCGCGTTGGGACCGATTCGAATGCGATGGTACTCTTCTTTCTTATAATCCGGGTGAAACGCATGGACGAGCCGGTCCCGTTCCTCCGCCGACTGGCTGGGGATTGTCAGTTTTCGGCGCTCATCGCGTCCGTGGAGAACCCGATCCTTTGATTCGTTGATGATATCGGTCATCGAACTTGCTCACCTTTATTTTTTGGGTTGAGCGGCCGCTTTGAGGTCCTCTTCATTCATCGAGAGGATCCGCTTCCATTCCGAGGCGTACTTCCCCGATTCGATCTCCCCGACCCGCTTGGAAAGGTTTTCCGGAGGCTTGGTCAGTCGGGCCCCCTGCATCCGGCTGGCATAAAGAGCGACATAATTGGGTGCGATATCGGCGATGCAGACCGGAATGCACTGGCCGCACATCACGCAGTCCATGAACATTTCCGAAACTTTTTCGAAATCGCCGAAGACCGATTTCCAGACGCCGTCCCGGACGTCGATCCCCTGAGGGCAGGCCTCGGTGCAGGCGTTGCAATTCCGGCAAAGCGTCGCCTCGGGATAGATCTTGAAAAGGTCCTGTTTGGGATCCTGAAGCTGTTCGAGGTCGTAAAGCGCCTTGCGGCCCGGGTAGTAGGAGAAATTCAGGTAGAAGGACATCCCGTCCTCGACGACCGTTTGACAGGCCAGGCCGTTGCGCAGACGGACGTCGTCCCGGGTCCGGTACGTGACGGCGCAGGCGCCGCAGAAGCCCCCGAGGCATCCCGCGCCGCGGACGACCTCATGGCCGGTGTACCACATCGCGCGCAGCATGGTCAGACCCTCCGGCACGGAATACGGCCGGCCCATGATTTCGACCGTGATGGTGCGGCCATGAGCGCCGATTGAGCTTTCGTCAACGCGTTCCGTCATTATCCCTTCCGCTTGGATGGACTTTCACCCGCACACCCCGGGGGTTTGCGGGTCAGTTTAAAGCATTTAATGCCGAACCGGCCTCAAACCATCCGATCTGCTGCTGGGTCAGGCTGTGGTTGGCCTCGATCTTCAATTCTTTTCCATCCGTTTTGTGGATGACCACCTCGACCGGTTTTCCCGGAGCGAGACCGGACAAACCAAGGACGCTGATACGGTCCTTCGGCTCGAATTTGTCATAGTCCTTCGGATCGGCAAAGGTCAGCGGAAGAATCCCCTGTTTCTTCAGGTTGGTCTCGTGAATCCGCGCGAAACTCTTGACCAGCACGGCCAGGACGCCCAGAAACCTCGGGGACATCGCGGCATGCTCGCGGCTCGATCCCTCGCCGTAGTTTTCATCGCCGATCACGATCGAGCCGATCCCCTTGGCCTTGTATCTCCGGGCGATCGCGGCGATCGTCAGATTGGGTTCGCCCGTCAGGACATCCGTTCCCTTGCCGGCCTCGGTGGCGAACGCGTTGTTCGCGCCGAGAAACATGTTGTCGCTGATCTTGTCCAGATGGCCGCGGTATTTGAGCCAGGGCCCGGCGGGCGAGATGTGATCGGTGGTGCATTTTCCCTTGGCCTTGATCAGAATTGGAAGCTTCGCGAAATCCTTCCCGTCCCAGCGCGGAAAAGGCTTGAGGAGCTGAAGCCGATCACTCGTGGGCGGGATTTCCACCTGAAGCGCGTCGCCGTTCTCGGCCGGGGCCTCATACCCTTCTTCACCCTTCGCGAATCCCTTGGCCGGCAACTCCTGTCCCCGCGGCGGCTCGAATTTGATTTTCGTCCCGTCTTTTGCGGTCAACGTGCCGGTGACGGGATTGAAGTCCAGCGTCCCCGCGAAGGCCATGGCCGTCACGATCTCGGGGCTCGAAAGAAACGACAGCGTCTCGGCGTTCCCGTCGTTGCGGCCGGGAAAATTGCGGTTGTACGAGCTGATGATCGAATTCGACTCTTTCGGCTGGATATCGGACCGCTTCCACTGCCCGATGCAGGGGCCGCAGGCGTTGGCCAGGACCGTCGCGCCCATTTCTTCGAAGGTCTTCATGAATCCGTCGCGGATCATCGTATGGTAGATCCGCTCCGAGCCCGGCGTGACGAGGAAGCTCGTCCGGGCCTTGAGTCCGGCTTTGAGCCCCTGCTGCGCGATATGGGCGGAGCGGGAGATGTCTTCGTACGAGGAGTTCGTGCAACTCCCGATCAGCGCGGCCTTCAGCTGGACCGGATAGTTTTTCTCTTTCGCCTCGGACATCAACCTGGAGATAGGCCGGGCCAGGTCCGGGGTGTGCGGACCGACGACATGGGGTTCCAGTTCGGACAGATTGATCTCGACGATCTGGTCGTAATATTTTTCGGGGGATTTAAAAACTTCGGGATCGGCCGTCAGACTCTCGCGGTTGGCCTGCGCCAGATCGGCCCATTCGGCCCGTTCGGTCAGATTGAGATAGGCCGCCATTTTGTCGTCGAACGGAAAGATAGACGTGGTCGCCCCGAGCTCGGCGCCCATGTTGGTGATCGTTCCCTTGCCGGTGCAGCTGATCGTCTCGGCGCCCGGTCCGAAATATTCCAGGATCTTGTTCGTCCCGCCCTTCACCGTGAGCAGGCCGCAGAGATACAAAATGACGTCCTTCGGGGAACTCCAGCCTTGCAACTGCCCCGTCAGACGGACCCCGATCAGTTTAGGATGGAGCACCTCCCACGGCAGCCCGGCCATTACCTCGCCGGCATCCGCCCCGCCGACGCCGATCGCCAGCATGCCGAGGCCGCCCCCGTTCGGGGTGTGGGAGTCCGTCCCGATCAGAAGCGCGCCCGGAAAGGCGTAATTCTCCAGAACGACCTGATGAATGATCCCCGCCCCGGGTTTCCAGAAACCGATTCCGAATTTTCGCGCGGCCGAGCGGAGAAAGTTGTAGACTTCTTTGTTCTCGTCGATCGCCCGTTGAACGTCTTCCTTCGCGCCGCTCTGGGCCCGGATGAGATGGTCGCAATGAACGGTGCTGGAAACGGCCACTTTTTTCTTCCCGGCCTGAATGAACTGGAGCAGCGCCATCTGGGCCGTCGCGTCCTGCATCGCAACACGGTCCGGCCGCAAAAGAAGCTGGGCCTTGCCTCGCTCCCAGACCTGCGTCTCAAGATCCTCGGCGTGGGAAACCAGTATTTTCTCGGTCAGGGTCAGCGGACGGCCAAATTTCCTGCGGGCCTTGGCCAGCTTGTCCGGCATGGAGGCGTACAGTTTTTTGATGAAATCTACCGACATGGAAAGGTCCTCCCTCATGATTATACGGAAACTTTATTCTAAGGGCCGCTTCAACCCTAGTCAAGCCGTTTGAGGAGTCGGCTCGATCGGTGGAAACCGCCTTTCAAGGGACGCTATTTGAGCGGCGGGACTTCTTTCTTTTTCGGGGCCGCGTAGTTGATCAGATAATCGAACAATCGAATCAGGCGGCTCCCCTGCTGTTTCTGATCGATCCAATGTCCGATAAGACCGATCGTCCGGGCCGTAATGAAAAATCCGTTGAGGCTTTCAACCGGGAAACCGAGGTCGACGAGGACGGCCGCGATCGTCCCGTCCACATTCAGGATCAGGGTGTCTTTCTTGGCCGTGGTGACCTTTTCCACTTCCAGGGCAAAGTCCAGGTGCGGCGTGAAAAGGTTTTGACTCTTCACGTAATTCACGAGCTCTTTAACCCTTCTATCCGGATTCTTTACACTTTTTACCCTGTGGCCAATCCCCGGAACGGGCCCCACATTGGATTTCATGTAGCTTAAAAAGTCGTCGACCGAAAGCTTGTTCTCGACGGCGTACTTGAACCATTTCCCCGCGTCCGTGACGGCTCCGCCGAAGCGGGGGCCGATCATGATCAGACCGGCCGCCACCGCCTGGGACATCGAAATGCCGGCGCAGGCCGCGATGATCGTCGTGAGCGCCCCCGACACCGCCGGACCGTGATCGGCCGACAGCATGATGATCCGCTTGACGATCTCGGCCTCCTGCGGGCTGATCAGTTTTTTATTCCAGAGCAGGCCGATGACATGGGGAATTTGGTACCCTTTATTGATCAGCTCGGAGGCGGGATAACCATAATAGAGCGGCTCCTCGCCGCGATCGTCCGAGATCGTGGTTTTGACGAGCGGCTCCACCAGGACCTCGCCGCTCTTTCGGGACTCCTCGATCGTCTTCGGAAGTTTGGGCAGGGCCTCCGGCTCGACGGCCGGGGCTTCCTTGACCATCCCTTTTGCGAGCAGTTCTTGATAGACCTCCTTGATGGCCGGACCCAGCCCTCCGAAAGTGGACGGCACGATCGCCCCGGCCTCGCGAAGGCGGTCCGCTTTGTGCCGAGCGCTGCCCTCGCCCTTCATCCCTTCCTTCGCGCCGGCGTGGCCGAACTTCATTCCCTTCGGCAGCACTTCCTGACAGAAACCCGAGATGACCGCCAACAGCTTGATCCGCCGCTTTTTGGCCGCGTACCATTCGGCGGCACGCTCCTCCAGGTCGCCGCCCATCTCGCCCACAATCACAACGGCATGGGTTTTCGGATCCTTCTCGAACATCTCGAGGTAGGTCACGTAATCCGATCCCGGATAGGCGTCCCCGCCGATTCCGATCGCGGTCGTGATGCCGTCGGCGAACTGGCTGCAGATCCAGATGATCTCGTTCGACAGTCCGCCCGATTTTGTAATCACGCCAAAGGAGCCGGGCCGATAAAGTTTGCTCAGAACCAAATTGTCGAACGCGCCCCCGATCACGCCGAGGCGGCATTCGCCGGCCGAGATGATCCCGATGGCGGACGGCCCGTTGAAGATCTTTCCTTTTTCCCGGGCCACGCGCGAAAGAAGCTTGGTGTCCTTTTCGGGAACCCCTTCCGTGATCATCGAGACCAGACGGATCCCATCCACGTTCAATGCCTCGCGGGCCGCGCCGAAGGCCCGATCGGGCCCGACATAAACAAGGCTGGTGTTGATTTCCGGGTGATCGGCGATCGCCTCGGCCACGCTCTTATAAACCGGAATCGAAACGATCTCGCCGCCGTAGGGAACTTCGTTGATCTTGCCGGCATCCGGAGGAAAGACGAAGGCCTGAACGGTCAGCGGAGCCTTGGCCAGGTGACAGAATTCGGCCATCCGGCGGGCCGCATTGACCCCGGCCGGTCCCCCCTGGATCACCACGCGCGTATCGCGATCGGCTACGATGCTCATCGTCGCGCCTCCCCGGATTTTTCTCCCCGCAAGGCCTTTGCAGCGGGTTTCTTATGGGAGGATGAACCGCTCGTCATCGATTCTTTCTTCAACGACATGTCCACGATATCGGTCAACGGGGTGTATCGGTCATAGACATGAATTTGAAACCCTTCCGACTCAAGCGCCTTCATTGCCGCCAATCCCTCCTTTTCGAACGGCCCCCCCCGGCGGACCCAGATCTCGACGCCGTCGAGTTTGCCCTCGGCCTTCGCTTTTCGGAAACCGGCGATGATGCCGGCGAAGGTCTTTTTTACATTGGTAAAATTGGCGATCGCGCCGCCGACGATGATCCGCTTAAGATTGGGGAGCGAGCAGACCTTTTCGGTCAGGACCTCGACCGCCCAATCGGGTGGGTCGCCGGAGTACTCGGCGTAATTCGCCGGTTTTCCATTCAGGGCCACGACCGCGTCGGTGTAAAAGACGCTCGCGCCGCCCCCGGCCGGAAGCAAGGCCGTATCTCCGCCCGGGATCTCGATGAATTTGACCGAGCCCTTGATCTTGGAATCCACCTCCATGACGGCCCGCTCGTTCTCGGAATAAGGCCGTCCGAATTCGGCCGCGAATGAAAAGTTCCAGTCCGGATGCCGAAACCGGGCGTCCGCGTCCACCAAGGTCACCGCATCCAGCGCTACCAGCTCTGGATTGTTTGAACGCAGAACGAGGGGATTGATCTCAAGATATTGAGCGTCTTCGTTGTCGTAGCATTGATAAAGCTTGGCCGCGAACTCGGCCACTTTTACGGCCAGATCCTTGCCGAACCCGGCCCGTTTGGCCAGATCCGCCAGCGCTTCTTTGGAAGGGATCTCCCCGACCGGAACCGGAAGTTTCTGGACCTTCTCCCAATTCGATTCGATTTCGATTCCGCCCACATTGGCCAATAACAGTTCGGCCCCTTCCCGGGTCGATTTGACCGAAATATAATATTCTTCTTTATGGAGAATCAATTCGGAGACGATGACCTGAGAGACGCTCATCCCGCCGCCAAGAGTCTTTCCAAGCATTTCCTTGACCGCCTGTTTGGCCGCCGGCCAATCCAGATCCACCTTCACCAGGCCCAGTTTCATCCGGGATCCGATCGCTTCATGTGCCTTTACGACAAGACGGGATCCTTTGATCCAGTTCTCAGCGGTTGCCGCCTGATCGAGTTGTTCCGGGGAGGTGACGACAATATACCCGGGAACAGTCATCCCCCATTTCTTAAGCAAGCCCATTCCCGGGCCTTCAAGCACCTTTGCCATGTATCGTCTCCTTGCCCTTTCACCTTCTTGGGTATCCTAATCGATTGGGTCGGAACTATCGGTATCCACAGAAAAAGTGATTTATTATAACCAGTTTTATGTGTTTGCTCAACAGAAAAAAAGACCTATGGGTTAGGAACCGGATAGGTCTTTAGACCCAGCCGTTTAACCGACTGCGGTCCAACCCCGATTCCTCATTGAATTTCGAGATGGACCCGGCGGTTTTTTGCATAACAATCTTCGTTATGATCCGTGCATACCGGATGTTCCTCTCCATAACTTATGACTGAAAGCCTGGCCTCGTCAATGCCATACACCTTGAGTATTTTCTGCACCGTCTTTGCACGCCGTTCCCCCAGCGCCAGGTTGTATTCCGTCGTCCCCCGATCATCGCAATGACCTTCAATGCGAACCTTGACACCCGGGTGGTCCTCCAGCCAGCGAGCGTTTTCTTCCAGGATCGGACGCATATCGTCACGAATGAGGTATTTATTGAAATCGAAATAGACATCGGCCGGTGTTTTTTCCTCTGGAGTCGGGGTTTCAATAGGTTTGGCGATCGGGGCCAGCTCCTGGGGTTGTTCTGGTTTAGGGGCAGTCTTCACCGGTGGTGTTTCCACCACGGGAACAGGAAGCCCAAGCTTCGCCAACGTCAATTGCTTCACCAAACGGTCGAGCGTAGTCCCTAAAGATTCCTGAACCAGTTTCATCGGGGACACCCAGGACTTTATTGTCCGGTCGATCCCCTCCTCCGCTTCTCCCTTCCACAACACATTCCCGGTCCGGGTCTCGATCAACTCAACATCCTCGATCCGGGTCAGCGCGGTCGCCTTAAAGACACGAGGATAAGCCATGCCCCCGCTCAAAGTTTGAAAGGGCTGCTCATTATGGGGAGGAACCACCAGGGCAAATAAGCGGGTCAAGCGGCTCGCCAAGACGGCATCCAGGCCCTGATCCGACCACGCCCTCAAATCCTCGGATTTTCCCCCCGTGTGATGAATGCCGACGACCTCCCGGAAGATTCCTGCCTCTTGAAGTTTCTCCGCCCATTGGTTCGGAACTTCGTTGAGCGTATCGGTTCCTTTAGCCGGATCGTTGTACAGCGGGTAATTCCGATCGCCCAGGAGAAATCGCGCTTCTGTGCTCCTTTCTTCCGGGGGCCGGGCATCCTCGGGCAATAACACTCCGACACGCCAATACCGCGTCTCAGGCTGATCGGAGGCATAAAGGATTGAACGGGGAAAAGACCGGTCCGAGAGTTGGATGGCCAATTGATTGACCGCCCCGCGAAGCGCTTCGGTGGCGTAATCCGTTGCCGGGCCCGGATTTTTTTCCTGCCGGAGCAGAAACTTGTCCGCCTCTCCTTCCCAGAGAGGTTTTCCGGTCCGGGTGCTGATCAGTTTCAGGTTGGCAAACCCTACCTTCCCCTCGATTCGACGGTCCGGACCGCTTTGGCCGTAGAAATGAACCAAGTCTCCAAACAAGACCGCGTCGATACCCTGCGATCCGAGTTTACGGATCCCATCGGATGAAGACGGGTTAAACGGTTCGGACAGGCCCTGGATTTGCCGGAAGACCCGGGAGGCCCGAAGATGTCGAACCATTTGCTCGGTCACAATTTCGGTGAGGTTGGCCGGCAGCTTCTGTTGGGCGGCCCAGTTTCTCTCTTCCGGAGATCGTCGGTCTTCCAGTCCCGCCACGGCGACATTGAAGAATTGAGGACGGGGCGCGATAAAGATTTCGCCGTCCTGCAGCGTATACGACGCGGGCTGAAACGACGCGCAGCCGACCATGAGGAGTCCGGCGTAAGCGGCGGCCAGGATACGGCCCGTCCTAAGACCGCGCCCGATCAAGTCCCATCCCGTTGCGCAGATGCTATTTGAGGGATGCGATAAACTCATCGATCGGAATCGCCGGCATCGTCAGGAATTGAACGGAACCTCTGGAACCCAGTTCCACCGAGATCTTGGCGATGGCCTTGTTGTCCTTGGCCTCGATGATGTTTACGAAGTCATACGGGCCCAAAAGAGCGTACTGCGCGATCACCTTGGCCCCCATGGACTCGATCTCCTTGTTCACCTGATTGATGCGACTGGGTTTGGCCTTGATGGTTTTGCGGCCCTGATCGGTCAATGTGCTGAGCAAAACATAGGTCGGCATGGTAAACCCTCCTTGTGTTGGAAGCGATTGAGAAGATTGACGGGACGGGGTTAGAGTACCCGGTTCGGATTGGATTTTCAACTTGTTTCATTCATCAGCGGATTATCCCGGTCCGCCCGGTCGGTCTTTAATAACCCGGCTTCCTCCGGACCGATGGAAAATCGGACCGCATTTTTCCCCGCGTTCTTCACCTCGTACATGGTATGATCCGCCCGCCGAATCATTTCGTCGACCGACCGTGGCGGAGATATATAGGTCACCACTCCCACGCTGAAGCTCACCGGCCATCGGTGATGTTCCATGGCGTTCAAGAGCAGGCGTTGGATTTTTTCAACCGCCGGGCGGGCCGAATCCGGGTCCGTTTCAGGAAAGAGGACCACAAACTCGTCACCGCCCAGCCGGGCGACCAGGTCGATTTTCCGCAGGTTCTCCCCCAGCGTTACGGCGACGGTTCGAAGGACGGCGTTGCCGACGCTGTGCCCGTGTTGGTCGTTGATGATCTTGAAATTGTCCAGATCGATGTAGCAAATGGAAAATGGATGCCGGTGTCTTTCCGCCCTGAGGATCTCGACGGCCGCCATGTCGTAGAAGCCCCGGCTATTGCCCACCCCCGTCAAATGATCGGTTCGGGACAGTTCCCGTTCACGATCCAGTTCTTTTTTCAATCTCGAGATGAGGAATGTGACAATGACAAAAAAGCCGAGCCGGCTCGCGCCGTTCCAAAGGGTGATGGCCGGATTGGAATAAGTCTGGCCTGCCAGCGTGTTTGCCAGATCCCATGTTACGGCGCTTAATAAAGCCGTCGCCAGGGCGGCCCGATGGCCTTGGTACCATGCGACAAAGGAGACGGGGATCAGGTAAAACAGCGAAAATGAGAACTCATAGCCCGTTGCATAATCGAGGACGCCCAAGACGGCGATGCTTGCGAATCCTAGGGTCAAAATTAAGAACCCGCCTTTTCGGGCGAAGCCGTCTAGAATTTTCCGACCCGCTCTCATCTTTATAATTCAAATTACCGGTTCCCTTTTAAGGGGACGCGGGGAAAAGCAAAGCCCGAGACAGGACACTCGTTCTGTCTCAGGCTTTGACTTAAAACGGTCCTGGATTTATTTTTTCCTTTTACGCGATCGCGTCTACGATCGAATTCAACGTCGGGCTCGGACGCATCGCCTTCGTCGCCTTTTCCCTATTCGGATGGTAATAGCCCCCCAGATCAACCGGTTTCCCTTGGGCGCCGATCAATTCGGCGGCAATCCTGGCCTCATTCTGTTCAAGCTGCTGGGCGACCTTGGCAAAGCGGGCCTGAAGATTTTTGTCTTCGGTCTGCTCGGCCAGGGCTTGCGCCCAATACAAGGCAAGATAAAAATGGCTCCCGCGGTTATCGATCTCGCCCACCTTCCGTGCCGGTGATTTGTTGCTTTCCAGGAACTTCGCGTTGGCCCGGTCGAGTGTATCCGCCAGAATCTTCGCGGTCGCATTGTTGGATGTTTTGCCCAGATGTTCCAAGGAGGCGGCCAGGGCCAGGAATTCTCCGAGGGAATCCCAGCGTAGGTACCCTTCCTGCTGAAACTGTTGCACATGTTTGGGCGCGGAACCCCCGGCCCCGGTCTCGAACAGGCCCCCTCCGTTGAGCAGGGGGACGATCGAAAGCATTTTTGCGCTGGTTCCGATTTCGAGGATCGGGAAAAGGTCGGTCAGGTAATCCCGCAAAACGTTCCCCGTAACGGAAATCGTATCCTTCCCCTCTTTCATCCGTTGCAGCGAAAACCGCGTGGCCTCCGCCGGGGACATGATCCGGATGTCGAGGCCTTTCGTATCGTGATCGGGCAGGTAACGATTGACCTTCTTGATCAGCTCCGCGTCATGGGCCCGGTTTTTATCCAACCAGAAGACGGCCGGGGCGCCGGTGGCTTTGGCCCGGTTGACCGCCAGCTTGACCCAATCCTGGATCGGGGCATCCTTGACCTGGCACATCCTCCAGATATCCCCTTCCTCCACCCGGTGTTCCAGCAAGGTCTGTCCCGATCCGTTGACCACACGGATCGTGCCGTTGCCCGGGGATTTGAAGGTCTTGTCGTGGGATCCGTATTCCTCCGCCGCCTGCGCCATCAGACCGACGTTGGGAACGCTCCCCATGGTTTTCGGATCGAAGGCGCCGTGTTTTTTACAGAATTCGATGACCTCCTCATAGACCGGGGCATAACTGCCGTCGGGGATGACCGCTTTGGTATCGTGGAGCTTGCCGTCGGGCCCCCACATCTGCCCGGAATCGCGAATCACCGGGGGCATAGAGGCGTCGATAATCACGTCGCTGGGCACGTGCAGATTCGTGATGCCTTTATCGGAGTTCACCATCGCCAGCGCGGGCCGCTTCTTATAGACCGCTTGAATGTCCGCTTCGACGGCGGCCCGTTGATCCTCCGGCAAGGTTTTGATCTTGGCATAGAGGTCGCCCAAGCCGTTGTCGGGATCGACCCCCAGCTTCTGGAACAGGGCCGCGTGTTTTTCAAACACATCCTTGAAGAAGACCGAAACGGCGTGCCCGAAGATCTTGGGATCGGAGACCTTCATCATGGTGGCTTTGAGGTGGATGGAGAACAATACACCTTGCTTCTTTGCTTCCTCGATCTGAGCCTCGAGGAACTCCCGCAGGACGCGGCGACTCATGAACGTGGCATCGATGACCTCGCCCGCCTTCAGGGGCGTCTTGGCCTTCAGAACCGTGGTCTTGCCGTCCTGGCCCACGAATTCGATGCGCGCCTCGGTGGGCTCCGTGACCGTCACCGATTTTTCGTTGGAACGGAAATCACCATGCGTCATGTGCGCGACATGCGTTTTGGAATTCGGTGACCAAGGCCCCATCTTGTGCGGGTGCTTTTTGGCGTACTGTTTGACCGAGAGGGGCGCCCGGCGATCCGAGTTGCCTTCCCGCAATACCGGATTGACCGCGCTGCCCTTGATCTTGTCGTAGCGCGCCTTAATGTCTTTCTCTTTGTCATTTTTTGGATCTTCGGGATAATCAGGCAGCTTGTACCCCTGCGACTGCAATTCCTTGATGGCCGCCTTCATCTGCGGAATCGAGGCGCTGATATTGGGGAGCTTGATGATATTGGCTCCCGGTGTCAGGGCCAGCTTCCCCAGCTCGGCCAGATCATCCGATTGTTTTTCCCGGTCCGTCAGAAATTCGGGAAAATTGGCGATAATTCTACCGGCCAGGGATATGTCCCTTAATTCAACGGCCACACCCGCGGCCTTTGTAAAGGCGTTGATGATCGGAAGCAACGAATAGGTCGCCAGCATCGGTGCTTCATCCGTGTGCGTATAAATAATTTTCGATTTTGGGGTGGTCATGCCTTCTCCTCGCTTATTTTACGATCCGGTTTGTAAATGCAACATCGCCAGGGAGCTTATAAGTATATTTAGTCCATCGCATCCTTGTCAACAGGATATTTTTCCAAAAATAATTACGTATGCGCGTAAGGGAGTCTTCATCATGCACCTTGGCTTCCCAACGCTTGCGCGGCAAGATCGGGGTCTGTTATACTGGGATCGTTAAAAAAACATGCCCACTCTGGAAACCATACAACGCCAATTAGGCCAGGCGGCCTGTCCGATCTGTCGCAAACAGGACTTTTCCGTCCGCATCAAATCGGAAAATCCGGATGGAGAGAATGTCTACACCGCCGTCTGCGTCGGGTGCCGATATTCCTTCCCCGTCAGCTCCGAAAACAATCTCTACCGCCTATCCAATCCGGACATCGTTTCCTGGCTCAAGGATACCGTGTGCCCAAAATGTACGAAGCGCGGGGCTGAGATGGATTTTCGTTGCACATTCACCGTTCGGGACAGCCGGATCTTTCTCCACTGCAAAAGCTGTCACTTTGAATTCAACGAGTCCATGCCGGCGGAAGCATATGAATAACCGTCCTGCGGCCCGGGCCAATAAGAAACGGAGGCGCCGTTGACACCCGAAATGAAACAGGCACTGGCCGAGGTGGCCGGCGCCCTTGAAAAACTGAATCGAACGCTGTCGAACGAGCTGGACGAAATCGAACGCAACGGCGCCACCCCCTCGATGATCCAGCACCTCAAGGACGGAATCCGGGCCATCCGGGACAGCGGGAATATGGTCTTGATCTGGGCGGACTACATCGCCCGGGGAGACTTGGAAGATCCCGAAAATCCCGAGGTCGTCCGGGATCCGAATCCTCGATAACCCCGTTTCATGAATTCCGGTCGGTTAAACGGTCCAGGGCCTCGAAGTATTTGTCGGTCGTCTTCTGGATCACTTCTTTCGGCAGGCTCGGCGCCGGAGGACGATGGTCCCACGGCAGGGAATCCAGATAGTCGCGCACGAATTGTTTGTCAAAACTGGGTTGAGCTCTTCCGGGAACGTAGCCGTCCGCCGGCCAGAACCGGGAGGAGTCCGGGGTCAGGACCTCGTCGATTACCATGAGGCCCCCCGTTCGCGGATCGAGGCCGAACTCCAACTTGGTGTCGGCGATGATGATTCCGCGGCTGCGCGCGAACTCCGAGGCCCGCTTGTAGAGGGTCAAACTCATGGATTTGGCCGCCTCCGCGACCTTCTCCCCCACCGCCTCCTTCATCCGTTCGAAGGATATATTCATGTCGTGTCCCTCGACGGCCTTGGTGGACGGCGTGAAAATTGTTTCAGGGAGTTTTTCGGACTCCCGTAATCCGGACGGAAGCGGGAGCTCGCATATCGTCCCTCCCTGCCGGTATTCCTTCCACCCCGAACCGGATAGATATCCCCGAACGATGCATTCGACCGGAAGGGGTTTGGCCTTCCGAACGAGCATGCTGCGCCCGGAAAGGATTTCCTTAAACCGCAGACAGGACTGCGGAAATTTCTCGACGTCGGCGGTGATCAAATGATGCGAGAAGGTTTTATCGGCCGACGCGAACCACTCGAACCAGAATTTCGAAAGCTGGGTCAGCACATACCCTTTTCCGGGAATACCATCCGGCAGGACCACGTCGAAGGCCGAGATCCGGTCCGTCGCCACCAGAAGGAGCGCGTTTCCCAGATCGTAAATATCCCGTACTTTCCCCTGCTTTTTGGGACCCAGGGTTTTCAGGTCCGTTTCCAGGACAAGCGGACCGTCCCACCGGTTTGTCTTCGCGATCATCGTCATGCGCTCTCCAATTAATCCGACGGAATAAACAAGGCCCTCCGGATGATCCGAGGGCCTTGTTGTTTGACTATGAACACAAACCTGCTAAATATTCTGCATGAATCGGGTCACATCTTCCTTGGAAACCAGCTTCGCGGTCTCGATCGATGGCGCTCCGCCGACATTCACCCCCACCGGAACCCGCTTCGGGTCCACCTGGCGCAGGCCGCCGAGAACACGCTCGACGATCAATTCGACCGGCATCGTCATCCCGCCGAATACCCGGGGACCGGCTATCATTTTGGCATGGCATTCGCCGTACAGTGCGGTCGAAACCTCCCGGGCCATCCAACCGGGGTAATTGAACTCCGGGATCACGATCAGCTTGGCGTTCCGGCAGGCTTCCTGGAGCTCCAAGGTCGGGAACGGCCGCAAGGACCGGAGCTTGATCAAACCGGTATGGACTCCCTGTTCTTCCAGAAGCCGAACGGCCTCACGGGACTGCGCCGCGGCCGAACCCGAGGCCACGAGGAAAATGTCCGCGTCCGGATTGTTCACTTCGAGCAGCCCGTCCATATACCGGCGGATATATTTTTTCGCACGCTCCTGCGCCGCCCAGACTTCCTGCTGCCAGACGGCATGAATGTTGTACGACATGAAATTGCTTTTTTGGACCGGGGCGTCGCGGGAAAGTCGGGCCGGGGGATTTTCGGCGTCCAGAACCGGGACCGCCCCGTGATACGCCTCGCGGGGAGGAAGCTTAATATCCTTGGGGGGCATCATGACGTAACCGCGGGCATGGGTGACGAAAAAGCCGTCGTAGGCAATGCCCACCGGAAGCGTCACGTCGTTCATTTCCGAAATGATAAACGACTTTAGGATGAAATCGAACACGTCCTGTTGGTTCTCGGCATGGAACAGGATCATCCCGGTGTTCAATAGATAGGAAATTTCGATATTATCCGGCTGAATCGCGAGCGGGGCGTTGACCACGCGACAGGTAAAGATCGCGACGGCCGGAAGACGATGGCCCGGCCAGGAAGCGATCGCCTCGATTCCGCGCAGGGTGCCCGGTCCGGCGGTGGCCGTGAAACAGCGAACTCCGGCGCGGGAAGCCCCGGCCATGGCCGACATCACCCCGTATTCTTCTTCGCCGCGATAGTATTCCTTGACGTACCCTTCGCCGTACAGGACACCGATCAACTGCATCGTCTCGCTTTGGGGCGTGATCGGATAGGCTACCGAGAAATCCACGTTGGCCCGACGGATCGCTTCTTTTCCGGCCTCCGAACCGGTGATGAAGACGCGCTCGCGCGGGGCCTCGAAAAACAGATATTCCGGCGTGACGACCCGTTGCTTTTTGGCCTCGGCATGCGGGTCTTTTCCGGGTTCGGTTTTGACGGCCGCCGAGGTGATCGGGTCTCCCTGAGGATTCGTTTTCTGCTCGGTCTCGCTTGATTCGCTCATCGTCTCCTCCCCATTTTAAACGCGGGGCATCTGGCCTTCGCGAAGCGGCATTCCCTTCGGCGCGCCCGCCATTGACATCGCCAGCCCCTGTTCACGGATCTTGGCCCATTCCTCCGCCGTTACGATTTCGCGTTTTCCGCCCCCGTAGGGAGGACGGGCCGGGGCAGGGATCCCCATGGACTCGCGCACTTTCCGGATCACCTGGCCCAGCCGCCGGATCTTGTTTTCTTCCGAATCCCGAATCGTCAGCATCGCGTCCTCATGCCCCTGTTCGGCGCAGACCGCCGCCGTCAGACAGTTGGTCCCGGCGCGGATCATCTTCAGTGTCAGGTTGGCATAATGACAATGCACGCCGATGAAGATGCAGACCTCGATCTTGTTGTGCCAGATCGTTAAGTTGGGATGATTGGGATTGATTTCTTCCTCCGGTTCGATCTTGGGGTATTTAGGACGGTAATCCGGCATCGGGATGATCATCACGCCCGGGATCTCGCTCGCAAGCTCGAGGACGGCCTGTCCCTTGATCACGGCATGCTCATTCCAGGCCCACAAAACCAGCGGCCCCGGGAATATCGTCGGGTTTTTCCGGGTCAGCATCTGCCTCGCGATCTCTTCCATCACGGCATCTTCATTCACCTTGCGACCGTAAACCAGACCCTCGCCCGGGTCCGGCAACTCGATCCCCATGGACGCGGCCGCGGGGGGAACGTAGCCCTCCGGACCGGGTTTCAACACATAGGATTCGTCTTTTGTCAGAAGGTGCTCTTTTTTTAAGTACATGGGTCCCCGCTCGCTCTTAAATTTTATTTATTGATGGGTGAGGGTTTAAGATCTTCCTGCTCGTACGACATGGTCCGGGTGTTTTTGGAGGTAAACTCCTCCGGAAGTTGGTCGATCATCACCATCTTGATGGCGTGATGCTTCGCCATGTTGTCGCAGACCCAGACGCATTGCGCGCATCCTTTGCACCGGTCCACCGCAACGAAGGCGGTCTTCCGGACTTTATCGTACTGAATCGTATTGGCTTCGGGGCAGAACTGGGTGCACAGCGTACAACTGGTGGCGCCGCAGATTCCCGGATCGATATTCGCGACAAGATACATGAGGCTCCTTGTATGGGGTTCGGGTTATTTCCGTCCGGACTGGGCCGGAACCTCCTTGGCCGCCTGCTTGCCCATCTGCCAGTTGTGGGCTTCGGCATAATCCCAGGCGGCGTTTACGGCAGCGATGTTTTTCTCGAGCAATTCCTGTTTGTGCTTGAATTTCCGTTCGACGACCGAGTCCAGCGAGGCGGTGCCGCCCGAGACGACGAACCCTTTTCCCAGAAACCGTTCCTTGACCGCCTGGGCCACGGCCTCCCGTGTCGTGAGGCCGGTGATGCCGGAGATCGCTCCGACCATCGCCATGTTGGTGGCCAAGTCCGTCCCCGCGACATCGAGCGCCATCTGGGTCGCTGCGAGATAACGGAACTGAACACCCCGGCCTACGAGATCGGCCATTTCATCGCCGGGCAAGGGAATTTCTTCTTTGGAGTTGACCAGAATTGTTCCCCCGTCTTTGATTCCGAAATGAAACGGCATGGTGTAAGACTTGCCGTGGGTGATGACCTGGGGATGGAACACCATGATGATGTGGGGAAACATGATCTCCCCGATCTCGTAGATCTTCTCGCTGGAGACGCGAACATACGATTCGACCGGGGCCATGCGCTTTTCGGATCCGTAGAACGGAACGATCGTGCTCTCGCCGCCGGCATTGATCACGGCGGTCGAAAAGACGTGAGACGCGGTCACGACGCCCTGGCCACCGACTCCCGCCATCCGGATGTTGAATCTCATTTCGCCACCTCCGTGGTTTGGATGGCTTTCTTGGCGTACTCCTTATAGCCCCATTTCTCGGCCAGATATTCCTTGGCTTCGTCGGTGATAAACTCCTTGAATTGATACCGGTCGTTCTCGACGTTTTTCGCGTCCTCCATGACTTTGTCGGTGGGGATGGCATACTCGATGTTGCAGGAGGTATAGGCCTGGATATAGGTCGGTCCGACCTCCCGGGCGATCAGGACCGCTTTCTTGATGGCCTGTTCCACCCGACGGGGATTGTTGGGCACGACGACCGCCACATAGGCGCAGCCGGCCGTCTTGGCCAGATCCGGCATATCGATCTTTTCGAACTTCTTGCCCAGCGGGGCCATCTTCAGGACCGAACCGATATTGGTCATTCCGCTTTCCTGGCCCCCGGTGTTCCCGTAGACTTCGTTATCCAGCATGATGGTTGTGAATTTTTCCTTCCGGAACCAGGAATGCATCAGCATGGAGAACCCGATATCGGCCAGCCCGCCATCTCCGGCCATCACGACCACGTCTTTGGCCTTATTCGGAAATCGCGTCATCAAGCCGCGTTTTAGCCCCGAGGCCACGGCGTTGGTGTCGCCGTAATTTCCGTACACAAACGGGATAGCGGCCTGAGAGAGGGCCAGGCGACCGCAACCGGCGGTGCCGACCGTAATGGTGTCCTCCGGATTGGGCAAGGCGATGAGGGAAAGACGGATGAAGAGGGTCATGGCGCAACCCGCGCACATCGGATGCTCTTCAAGAACTTCTTTGAACGTTCCAACCTGGGAGACAGAGACCTTTTTTCCGAACGGACCGTGTTCGATCAGGTCTCGGTAATCCTTCGGCATGTATTTCTCAAAACCGGGTGTCGCCTTGACATAATCTAAACTCATTGCCCGCCTCCTTCTACGATGGATTTACTTCGGAAAACCCTGGAAATTTGTGTTTATCCTATCGAAATTCACTGCATTCGTCAATGAGCCAAAAGACCTATTCTGCATTTTTATAAAGACCCAGCTTTATAAAGGCCCGGCCCACCCATTTTTTTCCTTCTCCCACAACCTAGTTACTATAAATCAGATTCCGTCCCTTAGTCAACAAGAAATGCGTCGAATCCTCAGTTGCCACCCTTGCCACTCCGGCGTATAATAAGGCCTCATCGCCATGAACAGGAAAACAGACGTCATTTACGAAGAAGTTCTGGATTTTATCCGGCACCCTGTCGAGGGACGATTTGACACATTGGCCCTCCGTGTGTTTGCGTTTCAATACGAGCGCAATCCTTCTTACCGGCGATACTGTGAGGCCAAGAATCAAACGCCGGACAGGGTGGGATCCTGGCGCGAAATTCCGGCTGTTCCCACCGCCGCATTCAAAGAACTCGATCTCGCCTGCGATCGTCCCGAGAAGGTTTTTTTCACCAGCGGCACATCGCAGGGCCCGACCAAACGCGGACGGCACTTGATCCCGAGATTGGATATCTATCGTGCATCGATTCTTCCTAATTTTACAGTCCACCTGCTGCCGGATCTTGTCGAACTCCGAATGCTTATCCTGACGGGCTCTCCGGAGGTCTGGCCTCACTCTTCGTTGGCCCATATGATGGAGGTCGTCCGGCAGGAATACGGGGGACCTGACTCGGTCTATTTTATAAGCGACGCGGGCCTCGACCTCGAAGGGCTCTTTCGATCGCTGAGAGAGACCTGTGAACAAAACAGGCCGGTGCTGCTGTCCGGGGTTACGCTTGCGTTTCACCAATTCTTGGATTATTGTCAGGCGCGACGCGCGTCCTTTCGATTGCCGCCGGGCAGTCGGATCATGGACACCGGCGGATTGAAGGGTCGGAAGATCGATCTTTCAAAACCCGAACTCTACCGTCGTTTTGAAGAAGCGCTGGGGGTCCCCCAAACGCACATCGTCAACGAGTACGGCATGACCGAAATGGGATCCCAATTTTATGACAACTCGTTGTCCGACCATCTCAACGGCATCGCGCGACCGCGCCACAAACGAGTACCGCCCTGGGTCCGAACGCGGGCGGTGGACCCGGAAACGCTGGAAGACCGGCCGCAGGGGTCCACGGGCGTTCTTCGCCATTTTGACCTGGCGAATTGCGGTTCGGTATCGGCGCTCCAGACCGAGGACATCGGTCTGGAAGTCGCGGACGGGTTTGAGATCACCGGACGCCTCGCCGGCACGGAGACCCGAGGCTGCTCGTTGCTGGTCGAAGACATACTGGGTATCCAATGATCGATCCCCTGACACTGGACGGTTTCTTCCTCCCGCCCCCCATCAAGATCTCGAATTTTACGACCCTGAAATTCGGGCCGGTTCAAATCCGTCTCCCCCTCTTGACCGCCACCACCCTCTCCGACGTGATCAATCATCTCCTGGGGGCGCAGGACCAGTTTCTTTCGAGACAACCCACCGCGGTCCTTCTGGACTTGATCGACGAGGCCGCGGCGCGATGGTTGAAACCGGACGATCCCGCGCGGCAAACGGCCGAACGTGTCCTGCCGCACATCACCGGCCTGTCCCCAGCGATGATCCGAGTCGGCCTCACGCGAATTATGGAGGGTTACCGGAAAGACGCCCTTTTCAGGGTCCTACGACACGAATTGGGAAATGAGGGCATGCTGGACGGGTTTCTTGCGAGACAGGAGGATCCGGCCCGTCTGACCCGAGCCGTCGGACCCCGAATCACGACGAACATCCTCGCCGGAAACATCCCCGGACTCGGGATCTCCGACATCATCGCTACCCTGCTCACAAAATCGGCCTGCCTTTGCAAGGTTTCCTCCCACGAGCCGTTATCGCCGGTTCTGTTCTCTCAGATGCTCGTTCGAATCGAACCCCGCCTCGCCCACTGCCTCGCGATGGTCGCCTGGCCCGGAGGCCGGCCCGAGGCCGAAAGCCTTGAAGGAGTGGCCTTCAGCCGAAGCGAGTTGGTCACGGCCACCGGAGGCGATGAAGCCGTCACAGACGTTCGGCATTCCGCGGCTCAGCGCCAAGCGGTTTCGGGCCGCTTCATCGGGTACGGGCATCGTGCTAGCCTGGGCCTGATCGGCCGGGAAGCCCTGGGCGATCTCAAACAGGTAACCCGGGGCGCCGCCCTCGACGTCGCGATGTATGATCAACAGGGCTGTCTCTCCCCGCATCTGTTTTACGTTGAAACCGGAGGCGACCATTTTCCCCGTCAGTTCGCCAGGGCGTTGGCGGAGGAGCTGAAACGTCTGGAACACGAACTGCCCCGGGGCACCCTCGATACCGCCACGGCCGCGCGAGTCCATCAGGTCCGAAGCGTGGCCGAGATTAAACAGGCCGATGGGGAGGAAGTGATCGTCTTCGGGAGCGAAACCGGAACATCCTGGACCGTGATCTATGAGGCCGATCCTTCTTTCGTCTTGTCCCCGCTTTACCGGACCGTCCGGGTCAAGCCGATCGATGATCTGATCCATGTCCCGCCCTTTCTGGAATCCTGGCGGCCGTATCTTCAGGGGGTCGGTGTCGCCGTTCATGAATCCCGCCGGCCCGCGCTGGCCGAATGCCTCGGACGCACCGGTGCAAGCCGAATATGCCCGGTCGGGCGGATGCAACAGCCGCCGGCCGGGTGGCCGCAGGACGGGAGACGTTTCATCGCGGACCGCGTGCGGTGGGTGGATCTTGAGATGCCGTGAGGAGTGAGGCGTGAAGAGTAAGGAGATAAGTCGGGACGACCAAATAGAAGATTTCCTGCGCTACGTCTGCCAGACTTCGTCCGAGCCGATGGGAATCGAGGTGGACCGTGCCGAGGGTTGCCGGATTACGGATCGATCAGGGAAGAAATATCTCGACTTCATCTCGGGCATCGGCGTGGCGAATCTGGGACATGCCCACCCGGCCGTGGTCAAGGCCGTCGGGGATCAGGCCGCGCGCTATCTTCACGTCATGGTCTACGGCGAGTATATTCAGGAACCGCAGGTCCGCCTGGCCAAGCGCTTGGCTCAGGTGGTCCCCCTTCCGCTTTCGGTCACCTACTTCACGAACAGCGGAACGGAAGCCAACGAAGGCGCGCTCAAAACGGCCAAGAAATACACGAAGCGAAAAAAACTTGTCGCGTTCAAAGGCGGCTTTCACGGCGATTCTCAAGGATCGCTCTCCGTAACGGGACGCGAGGTGTATCGGAAACCCTTCCGTCCCTTGTTGCCCGACGTCGTCTTCATCCCGTTCAACCGCCTGCATTCTCTGAAGACGATCGACCGCCGGACGGCCGCCGTGATCGTCGAGCCGATACAGGGCGAGGGCGGCGTGAATCTTCCCACCGATGATTTCCTCCCGGCCCTTCGCCAACGCTGCAACGAGACCGGCGCGCTGCTGATCTTCGATGAAGTCATGACCGGAATGGGCCGGACCGGAAAGCTTTTCGCCTCCCAACATTGGGATGTCGTGCCGGACATTCTTGTACTGGCCAAGGCCCTTGGAGGCGGAATGCCGCTGGGCGCCTTTGTGAGCCGGCCGGAAATCATGAGGACGCTGTCCGAAAATCCGCCCCTCTCCCACGTGACGACCTTCGGAGGCCATCCGGTCTGCTGCGCCGCGGGACTGGCGGCGCTGGACTTTCTGATTGAGAACAAACTTCCGGAGCGCGCCGAGCGGCTGGGTCAATACCTTAGGGACCGGCTAAATACCTTGTCGCGGATCGGCGGCGTGAAGGACGTCCGAGGGAAAGGATTGCTGATTGGATTCGAATTAAACAATGCAAATTTAACGAAACGCTTTGCGACCAACTGCCGCGACGCCGGCCTGATCCTCGGCTGGACCTTGCATTCCAATACGGTCGTTCGTCTGGCCCCGCCCCTGATCATCACGGAAGCGGAACTCGATCAGGGACTCGAGATCATGCGGGAAGCGCTCTCGAGGGCTACGAATCAATAAAAGGCCTCCTGACCCCGTTTGATCACCTCATCCAACTCCTCCGGGCTCAAGGCCTTCTGATCCAGAAAATCGTTGAAAGCCATGATGAAGGCCCGGGGCACATCGACGGTCTTCTTGAGTCGGCGGAGCATTTTCTTTTCAAAGCGTCGCAACTCGTTCGGGGAGGGCCAGTCATAAAAGAAAAGCCGGAAGGCCTGGCCGAAGGCCCCCCGCCACGGCTGCAAGGCGTCGGGCGCGTTCTGCAATGAGACCTTGAGGAGAAAGCGGTAGGCCGAGACCAAACGGGCGAGATCATCCTCCTGTCGCTTTTTAAACCGCCACCACATGATATAGACGGAATCCGGCGAAACGGTATGGGGCCTTATTTATAGCTCTCATCCTCGGACGGAAACTTCCCCAGCTCGACTTCCTCCTTGTAGCGCTGGATGGCCTCGAGAGCCTGGGCCTTGAGATTCACGTAGGTTTTTACGAAGGTGGGATGGAAGCGCTCAAACAAACCCAATAAATCATGGATCACCAGGACCTGGCCGTCGCAGTGCGGTCCGGCCCCGATGCCGATCGTGGGGATCGATAGGGCCTTCGTGATCTTCCGGCCCAGGTCCATCGGAATTCCCTCCAGAACGACCGCGAAGGCGCCGGCTTCCTCGACCGCTCTCGCATCGGCCATGATCCGCTCGGCCATGGCCGGTTCGCGGCCCTGGACCTTGTAACCGCCCATGCGGTGAATCGACTGCGGCGTGAGGCCGATATGACCCATGACCGGAATATCCATACGGGCCAGGGCCCGTATCCGATCGAGGACCGCCTCGCCCCCTTCCAGTTTCACGGCCGTGGCGCCGGCTTGAAGAAAGCGGCAGGCGTTGCGAACGGCATCCTCCACGCCGGGCTGAAACGACATGAAGGGCATGTCGCCGATCACCAAGGCATGCTCCACCGCGCGGGATACAATCCGGGTATGGTAGAGCATCTCCTCCATCGTCACGGGAAGCGTGTTGGTGTGGCCTTGAACCACGACGCCCAGGGAATCCCCGATCAGGATCATATCGATCCCCGCCTCATCCACGATCTGGGCGAAGGGAAAATCGTAGGCGGTGAGCATTGTGAGCTTTTTGCCGTCGCGCTTACGTTTGAGAAGATCGAGAATGGTGATTTTCTTTACCATAATCCACCGCAGGGAGCTCCCGGCCCCGCTCCGATATATCCGCCCTTACAAGGTCCGTTTGGCCGATTCCAAGGTGTTCTGGAGCAACATGGCGATCGTCATGGGGCCGACCCCTCCCGGGACGGGCGTGATCCAGCCGGCTTTTTTTGAGACCGCTTCATAATCGACGTCCCCGACCAGCTTGCCGTCCGGAAGGCGATTGATCCCCACGTCGATCACGGCGGCGCCCTCCTTGACCATCTCTGCCGTGACAAAGCGCGGCCTTCCGATCGCGGCGATCAGGATGTCCCCTTCCCGACAGACCGCTTCGATGTCGCGTGTGCGCGAATGGCAGACCGTGATCGTGGCGTTCCGGTGCATCAATAAAAGACCGACCGGCCTTCCCACGAGATTGCTCCGCCCGATGATCACGGCCCGTTGCCCTTCGATCGGGATCTTGTGGTAATCCAGCATGGCCATCACCCCCGCCGGCGTGCAGGGAACAAAAACCGGGGAGCCCATCGTGAGATGTCCGACGTTGTTGGGATGGAGACCGTCCACATCCTTCTTGGGAGAAACGGCGTACAACACCGGCTCGGCTTCGAGATGCTTCGGAAGCGGAAGCTGGATCAGGATGCCGTGGATCTTCGGATCGTTGTTGAGCCGGTAGATCAGGTTGAGCAGGTCCTCCTGTTTTGTGGTGGCCGGAAGCTTGTGCTCCTCGGAATAGATCCCGACCTCTTCACAAGCCTTGCGCTTGTTCCGGACGTAGATCACCGAGGCCGGGTTGTCCCCCACCAGTACCGCGGCCAGCCCGGGCCGGCGTCCTTCCGCCGTCAGGAGTTTGGCGTCTTCTTTGATCCGTTCTCTGATCTCGGCCGCAATCTTCTTGCCATCGATGATTTCCGCCATCAGTGGTCCCGTTCGCGCGTTGATAGAATGGTTCTTTTTTCCGTGATGATCCAATTTACCCGGATATCGTGATCCCCGGTCGGGACCCGCTCCACGATTTGCAACTCGAACGCGAGCCCAATAATTGGAACACCCACCGACACAGGCGCCAAGAGACGATCGTAGTATCCGGCGCCCTGTCCCAGCCGGTTTCCGGCGGGGTCGAAGGCGATACCCGGTACGATGAACAGGTCCATGCGGTCGGATTCGACCGGACGGACGGCTTCGGGCCTCGGCTCCGGGATTCCGATCGAATTCGGGACGAGCTCGCGCACCGGGTCCTTCAATTCCGAGAGCATCAATTGTTTGGACGACGTTTCCATCTTCGGCACGGTAACCCGTTTTCCCAACGACAAGGCATGCGCGATCATCCCGGTCGTCTCGACCTCGCTGCCGTTGGAAACATAAAAATGAATCCAATTCGCATCACGCACGGCCTCCAGCTCGAACAGGTTTCCAAGAATGTCCGCGCTTCGGATCACCCGCTGGGCCGTCGTGAGCCGGTTTCGTGCGGCCAAAACATCCGCGCGCAGACGTCGCTTTTCTTCATCGATCGTGGTCACGTGGGTCATGGGCGTTGATCCGGAGGTAGGATATCAGGCGGATTGTCGGGTTGTCAACAAGACCTATAACGTGATTGATCACACCCGAAAACGGAGGTTATTTCAATTGTCCCTACGGCATAATCGTAAAATTCCGGTATCCAGAAGTGATACCATCGGCCTTTGTTATCGTTACACGATACTCGATGTTTGTCTGTAAATCGCGTTCTGTGCTAACGGTCTCACTAACTGACCCGCCGGTAGTACCCTGCTGCCATGGAGATTGAATAGTGTCAGAGAGAGTAGTGGACTGGATACTCCAGACGTCTTTTAGATCCGATGTCCGTGCTACTGCGATTTTCATCGCCGTCATATCATTGTTAAGGTCTTCCCACGTATAAAGAGGTCTTGATGTCGGGTCGCCATCCGCAACATGGACGATAATGTTCCCGCCGGATTTTCCTTCTTGAATGTTGGTATTGGAATTGTTACTCTGCCCACAGCCCATTAAAAAAGCGGGAATCAACAAGAGACCCAATAGAAATTTAATCATATAACTTAATCTCCATTTCTTTCTATAAAATTCTCATTAAAACCCAAACGAGATCTGGACCATGTTCCTGCGATCCGGCCGCTGCCCGGCATAGGCCCCGAGCTCCTCGATGTAATAGGCATAGCTGGCCTTAACCGCCCAGAAGTCCACCGCGGCCCCATAACTCGGATACCCTTGATGCAGCCCGGCCCGAAGCGTGACCAGGAACGGGAATTTGTACTCCACACCCATATTTACCCGTTTTGCCATATCATTGTCAATTCCCAATTGGTGGGTCGCATCGATGTAATCGAGGGCCAGGAGCAGCTTCCCGAAGCCGACCGGCGGACGAAGGGCGACGCCCAGGTTCAGCTGCTGCTGGATTGTGCCGGCGTCGCCCATGTTCACGTCCCCGACGTTCTGAAGGGAAACCCCAAGGGCCGGCTCAAAAATGACCGGCAAGGCGTAGATCACCCCCAGATCCACACCGACACCGTTTCCGTGTTGGAGGCCCTTGTGCAGATCGATCCCGTTTTCCTCGACCAGGTCAGTTACCGTGTAGTTTTGTTCGAGCAGCTGGCGGTCGATCACCTTGCCGGTAACCCCGATTCGGAGCGGGCCGTTGAAAACCTTAAAACCATACGCACCCGACACCACCAGCGCCAGGTCATAGCCTCCTCGTAGTTGCAGCGTATTGACGCCCAGCGGATTGTGAACCTCCCCGTCGACCGCGGCCTGGCCCAGAAAGCCGATCCCGAAGTTATGCATGGTGACATTGGGAAACAATCCGGTCCGGAGGTGGACATGTTTTCCGAGCCATTTGTCGAGCAGATTCGCGGCCAGCTGGGCCTGCTCGGTGTCGTTCGAGGCATCCGCGATATCTTGAACGTCGTTGTAAAAGGGAATGACATTTTTATCGGCTTCCGCGTAAGGGTTGAGAACCTCCGCTTCCCCGAATCCCTTGATGCTGTTAAGACCGGCCGGGTTGTAGAACATCGCATTCTCATCGTCCCCCACGGCGGTGAAGGCACCGCCCATCCCGAGCGGCCGGATGCCCTTATAGAAAATCGGCAACTCGTCCGCGGCGACCGTCCCCGCCATAAAAATCGTCAGAATCGGCAAAGCCGCGATCCATTTTCGCATGCCTTTTCTCCTCCTCCGAATTAAACGCATGACCGGTTAAGTTGTGCTTATTGAAGCGTAAACCCCTGGCCCGTCAGAAACGCTTCCAGATCGGCGGGGGCCAGAAGTGTACCGGCCGCCAGGTTCAGGTCGTGAATCGCCTGGGCCAGATCGGTATCTAATATTGCCGTTCCTCCGATAAGGCTGTTGGCGCAGACCATCCCCCCATCGGCGGCGCTCAGTGCGTTGCCGATCTGCATCACGACGGTTGGAGTAATCAGATTGATCTGGATGACATCCGGGGTCGCGCCTTGAATCTGGGAAAGGGCGAATACCGACCGGGCGGTCGAAATGATTGCCGCATGGAAAGCCGCGTTGGAATCGTAGGCAAACGGCGCCGGATTGCAGCTTCCGGTCGGGGGCAGATTCAGATCCGTCAAATAGGAAAGGGCCTGGGCCGTGTCGGCATCCCAGGTGGCCGAGGCGTGGGGGACCACGTCATCCGCGATGGCCTTGAAGAGGTTGAATTGATCCACGGACTGTCCGGAGGCGATAAAATCCGCCGCGATCCGTATCAGCGTCGTGGCGCTGAAGCCGGCGCGGCAGGCATATGCCGCGGAAATATTGATTCGTGCCTTGACATCGTTGGGATCGTGGTCGTAGACCTCGGTAAAGTTATTGATCGCGGCCTGGCAGTCCCCTTGATCGAGCGCCGCCTGCCCGTCTTGAGTCTTGGCCTGAATCGAACTGTCGTCCGCCAGGCCACCGAGCACATTATTGTTATCTCCGCAGCCTGAAAACCAAAGCGCCATCAGCCCCGCCATCGCAACAAACCGCATTTCAAATACGCGCATCGCGATTCCCTCCCCGTCAGCCGTGAGCCGGACCCCTATGATTTCATGCCATTGAGTATAGCACAGGATTCCCTCGGGCCTCGTTATGGAGATTGATCCAAGTGGAGGAGGTAATTCCATGACGGCGAAGGCGGGATAGAATTATTGATCTATTGAATGTGACCGGCCCGATCAACTCCGACAAAGGCGGCCACCTTCACCGTATGCCAATGGTACGCCGACGGCAGTTTAAGCGGGTCAACTTCCATCTGAACGGATGGCCTTTTGGGGTGGGGCCGGTCACCAAATTTCAAAATTTAATCAATAAATATCTCGAATTCCGATTTTTTACGAGACCGACCTCAAAAATCTCAAGCCTTATTCCCGTTATTCCAGTCCATAAGTTTTTCCATTGAAATAAATTCCGTTTATTTTCTGGACGATTATATACCCACAGATTACCGAATGGTCAATCCGGGCAAAGGGAGGGGGTGCTCCCCCCGAAAGGAGGGTCGGTACAATTCAAAATGAGTCGAATCGCAGGCGCAATCCTCACCCCGGATGCAGGGTGGATTATCTTAGGCGAAGGTTGCTTAAAATTGAAAATCCTACTATACTGGGGTCGGTTTTCCCGAAAAGGCGAGTTACCTGTTTTTATCCGCTTATGATCCTGATGGGATTCAGACCGGGTAAATTATTATGCTTGATAAAAATAAGGATATAGGAGGACCAACCGATGATTCGGGGGCTCGTGTGTCATCCCCGGCGGCAGGAACATATTCTCAGAGCCGACCGGCGGAAGAATTATTAAGTGCGAGCGAAAAAAGACTCCGGTCACAGAACGATGTCCTTGTCAAGCTGACAAGGGAATGTTCCTTGAAATCCCGCGATCTTGGGTCCGGCCTGAGGAAAATCACCGAGGCGGCCGCTCGGATCCTTGACGTCGAGCGGGTCGGCGTGTGGCTGTACAATGACGATCACTCGAAGATTTGCTGCGCGGACCTCTATGAGCGGAACACCGGGAAACATTCGGAGGGAGCGGAGCTGAGCGCCGAAGCCTACCCCGCTTACTTCACGGCGCTGGAAAGCGCGCGGACCATTGCGGCGCATGATGCCCGGACCGATCCCCAAACCAAGGAATTCTCCACCTCCTACCTATTTCCCCTCGGTATCACCTCCATGCTGGACGCGCCCATCCGCCTCGACGGCCAAACCGTCGGGGTCATCTGTCACGAACATATCGGACCCTCGCGCCGGTGGGCCCCGGACGAACAGAATTTCGCCGGTACCCTGGGGGATATTGTTTCCAGGGTGATGGAAGAACACAAGCGCAAGAAAGCGGAGGAGGAACTCGAAAAGTCTTATTCCCTTCTCCGCGCAACGCTCGAATCAACCGCCGACGCCATCCTCGTGGTGGACCTCGAGAGAAAAATTGTTACCTATAATCAAAAATTCTTGGAAATGTGGCAATTGCCCGAATCCATTATTGCTTCTCAGGATGCCAATCAAGGGCTGGAATTTGCCATGAAGCAGGTCAAAGATCCTGAAGGATTTTTGACAAGAGTGAAGACTCTGCATAATCAATCGGAAGCCGAGAGCTTCGACGTCCTGGAATTTAAGGACGGAAGGGTCTTTGAGCGTTATTCGCAGCCGCAGCGGATCGGCGGAAAGAGCGTCGGAAGAGTTTGGAGTTTCCGGGATATCACCGAACGCAGGCGGGCAGAGGAGGCCTTGCGCAAAAACGAGGCGCTGTTGCATGAGGCCGTGCGTGCCTCCCGGACCGGCATCTTTGTTCACGACCACCTCCTCGAATCCCATTACTGGTCACCCGAGCAACGGGAAATTCACGGGTGGTCCCCGGATGAACCCGTGAGCCTCCCCCGATTCCTTGATTGCCTCCATCCGGAAGACCGCGAGCGAATCACGGCGGCCGCCCATGGCGCTCACGATCCGGCGGGAGACGGCCGATTTGACGTGGAATTTCGAATCATACGTCGAGACGGCGCCGTCCGGTGGCTTACCACGCGATCGCAAACTTTTTTTGCCGAGGTGGGGGGCGTGCGCCGCCCGGTGCGCACCGTCGGCGCCTCAATGGACGTCACCGAGCACAAGCAGGCCGAGGAGGCGCTTCGGGAGTCGAGCCAATTCAACCATCAGGTCATCGCCAACGCCCGGGAGGGTATCATCGTCTACGATCGCGACCTTCGGTACCTGGTCTGGAATTCCTTCATGGAGGAATTAAGCGGACTTCGGGCCGAAAAGATGTTGGGAAAATGCCCCCGGGATTTGCCGTCTCTGTTATTAGAGGCACACGGAAAACACATGATAAACGAAAAAACCGTGGAGCAAATGGAGGCCAGTCTCCGGAGGGCGATGACCGGCGAGACCTTTTCGTATCTGGATGTCCCCTACGTGATCAAGCAAACCGGCATGACGGGCTGGTCCTCCGTCCGCTACGGCCCGTTCCGCAACGCACAGGGCAAGATCGTGGGCGCCATCGCAACCATCAGGGACGTCACCGAGCAGAAGCGGGCCGAAGAGGAACTGCGAAGGTCGGAACGAAGGTATCGGACCCTCGTAGAAGCCTCTCCGGACGTGATTATGAATATCGACCGCCAGGGGACGATTTTATTTATCAATCATACCCTACCCCAATATACGGTTGAGGGCGTTATCGGGACCAATGTGACCGATTATATCCCGCCCGGCCAGGCCGCCGTATACAGGGAAAAAATCGAAAAGCTTTTCGAGACCGGAGAGCCGCAGTCCATTGTGTTGGACTCCGTGGGCCCGACCCGATGGCAAAGCAACCTGGTTCCGATCATTCAGGAGGGAAAAATCGAAACCGCCCTGATCATCGCCTCCGACATCACCGAGCGGGACCGTGCCGCGATGGAACTTGAAAAATCGGTTTCGCTTCTTCGCGCAACGCTTGAATCAACCGCCGACGGCATCCTCGTGGTCGACCGCGATGGAATGATGGTGAGTTATAATCAAAAGTTTGTCGAGATTTGGCAACTGCCCGACTCTATAATCGCGTTGAGGGATGCCAAAATAGCGCGGGCCGTTTCCAAGAATCTACTCAACGACCCGGAAGGATTTATTAAGCGATTGAATGAATTGTACGACGATCCGGATGCGACGGGCTACGACATCCTGGAATTTAAAGACGGCCGGATCGTTGAGCGCTATTCGCAGCCACAACGGATCGGAGGGTCAAGCGTCGGAAGGGTGTGGAGTTTTCGTGACGTCACCGAGCGGGTGCGGGCCGAAATAGCGCTGCGCAAGGCTCTCGACGGGATGGAAATACGCGTTGAGCAAAGAACCGCCCAGCTATCAAATGCCAATACAGTATTAAAGCAACAGGTCTCCGAGCGTAAACGGGCGGAAAAGGCCCTCCAGGACGCGCTCAAGAAACTCCAACAGCTTTCCCACCATGTCCTCCAAATCCAGGAAAACGAATATCAATTCATTTCGCGTGAATTACACGACAACATCGCACAATCGATCAACGCCGTGAGAATGGGGCTGGAAAGACTCGATCGAGACCGGGCCTCGGGACTTCGGGAATTACGTCAGGAAATCCGTGCCGCTGTGGACCAGTTAAAGAAAATCTCGCAAGAGGTTCGCAAGTTATCCAAGCAAAAGCGGCCTGAAATTCTGGACGAGCTCGGGTTGACCGCCACACTGGAATCCTATATCAAGGACTTTCAAAAGTTGACGGGCATTCAGATGAAATTCGTCAACCATACAACCGATAAGGTGCTCCCGTCCAACGTGGCCACCCATCTCTATCGGATGGTCCAGGAATCCCTAAATAATATAGCCCAACATGCCCGCGCCACCCATGCCGTCGTCGGATTGGAAGAAACCGGCAAAGAGCTTCACCTCTCGATCAAGGATAACGGGATTGGATTCTCCCTGGATCAATCCGCAAAAGAAGGGAAAGGGCTCCATGGAATCGGGTTGATCAGCATTCAAGAGCGGGCCAACCTTCTTAAAGGGACCCTGAAAATTATGTCGAGCCCGGGCAAGGGGACCGAAATCTCCGTGAAAGTTCCGAGGGCGGAATGAGTCCGATAGGGTTAGTGGATCAGGCCCGGCCGGGACGGAACGCGAATCCCATTAAAGTTTTTCTGGTGGATGATCATCAAGTCCTCCTGGATGGGCTGGTCCGGTTGATCCACAATCATCCTTCCATAAAGGTCGTGGGAACGGCCCGGGACGGACGAGCGGCGTTAAGAGAAATACCGGCTCTCAGGCCGGATGTCGTCCTGATGGATATTTCGATGCCCAACCTCAATGGGATCGAGGCCACGCGAATCATCTCGCAGTCCAGCCCGGAAACGAAGATCCTGATCCTGAGCATGCATGATAATGACGAATTTCTGAGAAGGGTCTTGAAGGCCGGAGCGAGCGGTTATCTTTTAAAAGATGCAACCGCCGATGAGCTCTTCCTGGCGATTGAGGAAGCCCATCAAGGCAATTCCTATTTGAGCCCCTCTCTTTCGCGTAAACTCATCAAGGAGTACCTTGGAACCCCGGAGGGCGCGCCGGCCGAAACCGTTGAACAGCCCCTGACGGGGAGGGAACGGGAGGTTTTACAGCTCCTGTCCGAGGGAAATTCCAATGAAACGATCGCAACATCCCTTCACCTGAGTCCGTCCACCGTCGCAACCCATCGCAAGAAAATCATGAAAAAACTGAACGTTCACCGGATTACCGATCTGGTCAGATACGCGATTCGACACGGAATCATCCAATCCTGATCCTTTAATCCGAAAAATTAATTCACCATATCTTGTTCCTGTTTAAAAAATACCCTAAAGAGAGTAGTGTAATTCGAAATGCCGCGACGACCTAGGGGGCGGGGGCTGAAGAACGGGCCTTGAGGGTCTCTTTCAGTCCATTCCTCCGATAGGTTCGAACGAACGCTTCGACCACTTTTTCGTCCAATTGAGTCCCCGCCAACTTTTGGATCTCGTCCAGTGCCGTTTGAACGGAAAGCCCCTTCCGATAGGGGCGGTTCGTGGTCATGGCATCGAAACAATCCGCCACGCCGATGATCCGTGCGATCAGCGGGATCTGATGGCCTTTTAATCCGCTGGGGTAGCCGGTCCCGTCATATTTCTCATGATGGTGCATGATGCCAGGGACAATCTTGCGCAACTGTTTGACGCGGTCGACGATTTTTGGGCCGATGGTCGTGTGCCCTTCCATCCTCAGGCGTTCGGCCTCCTCAAGCTTGCCCGGTTTTAATAGAATACGGTCCTCGATTCCAATCTTTCCGATGTCGTGGAGCAGCGAGGCCAGCCTCAGATTTTCCATTTCCAAATCCGAGAGAGCCAAAACCTTACCCATGGCCATCGAGTAAGCCAAGACCCGCCGTGTATGCCCCGCCGTGTAGGGATCCTTCGCTTCGATCGCATCGGCCAGGGCCTCGGCCGTGCCGAAAAAGGTCTCCTGCAACTCCTTATAGAGATTTGCGTTGTCTATGGCGACCGCCACCTGGTCGGCCAAGCTCTGAAACTCCTCGAGATCCCATTTGGAAAAGGGCTGGGGCCCCGATTTATTTATCGCCTGCAATACCCCGACGATCCTGCCCTTGATCTTGATCGGAACGCAGATCATGTTGCGTGTCTTGAACAAACTCTTCTCTTCGACTTTCCAACTGAAACGCGGATCCTTCCGCACGTCCGCCACGATCACCGGTTCTCCCGTTTTGGCCACCCAGCCGGCTATCCCCTCCCCCACCTTCAGGCGGACTTCCTTGACCCGCTCTCCACGCTTCCCCAGTTCGACTTCGAAATACAATTCACGGGTCGCCTCATCAATGAGAAGAAGGGATCCCACTTCGGCCTCCATCAAACGGGTGGCCGCCTCCATCGCCCGTCGTTTGACTTCTTTCTCATCCAGCGTCGAATTGAGCAGTTGGCTGATCTCCTTCAGGGTCTTGAGTTTCCGGACCTTGTTGTCGTATTTTTTAAACAACCGGGTGTTCTCGATCACCGTGGCGACCTGGGCCGCGAGCGCTTCCAGAAGACGGAGATCCTCACGCTGAAAGGACCGCCGGTCCTTTTTATTTAAAACTTCAACGACGCCCAACACGCGCCGCGCGATCTTGAGAGGAACGCAGAGCCTGTTCTGCGGCCCCGCCCCGACTCCCTGGCCGAATACCTTCCTGATTGGCCCATCCTGTTCCACGTCGAGTGTAAAATAGCTACGACCGGTTCGTAGGACCCAACCCGCGATGCCTTCCCCCGCCGGGATACGCCTTCCGACCAGACCCTCCGAACCCTTACCCTTGCACGCCGCGACGATGAGATCCTTCGTCACCTCGTCCAAAAGCAGGATCGAGCCGGCCCTCGTCCGCGTGAGTTTCAGGATCACGCCGAGGTAGTGGTCGTAAAGACGATCGAGCGATCGAGCCTCCAGAGCTATTCGGCTTACCCCTTGGAGCACTTCCCGCTTGGCCCGTTCCAGCGTGAGCTCTCTTTTGAGCCTCAATACGGCACCGGTTTGATCCGTGCTCCGCCGTCCTTTGGAGGATCGTTTTGTGATCATGATTTCATCTGCGCAAGATTGGAACGGCCGTGCTTCAGGAGGGCCTCGGGGTCAAGGCCTGTTTCAAGCGTTTCACAAATTCCGAAACAACGGAGGGGAGCTCGGGGTTTTCTAAATGCTGTTCCACCAAGCGGACGATCGCGCTGCCCACGATCACCCCGTCCGCCAGTTTTCCCAGAGCCCTGGCCTGCTCCGGGGTAGTAATTCCGAACCCGATCGCCACTGGATTATCCGTCATTCGTCGTATGAGCTTCAGGCGGGCCCGGACTTCCGACAGGTCTTTCAGCGAAGCGCCCGTGATGCCGGTTAAGGAGACGTAATAGAGAAAACCCTGTGTCTGTTCGGACAGGAAGCGGAGACGCTTGATCGGTGTGGTGGGCGCGGACAATAAAATCCAATTTAACCCGCTCCTCCGGCTCTCCTCCGACACGGTCCGGCCTTCCTCGGGAGGAAGATCCGGAATGATCACCCCGTCCACGCCGGCGGTCTCTGCCTGCTTGAAAAATTTCCCGACACCGAACTTATGAATCGGGTTGTAGTAGGTCATTAGGACAACAGGAATATTACTTTTTTTACGAATATCATCGACTAACTTTAAGATATCCTTTAAGGATGTTTTCCTTTGCAGGGCCCGCTGACCGGCCTTCTGGATCACGGGGCCGTCCGCAATCGGGTCGGAAAAAGGGACGCCCAGCTCGATGATGTCGGCGCCGGCCCGGTCCATCGCCAGCACCAATTCCTCCGTTCTTTCAAGATAAGGATCGCCGGCCATGATGTACGGAATGAGCGCCTTCTCCTCCTTGGCTCGTAGGCCTGCAAAGACCTTCCCAATTCTAGACATAATGCATGCTCTCGCTCGCCGACGCCCGTTGTTTCATGGCCACGGTTATAGTTTCACCCCCCGGAGTTTTGCCACCTGCATGACGACTATCATAGGGGCTTGCGTCGCCCCCTCCACCGGCCCAGCCGGATGGAGCCTCCCCCTCACACACGCTTACACCCGCTGTTTCATGGCCACGGTTATAGTTTCACCCCCCGGAGTTTTGCCACCTGCATGACGTCCTTGTCGCCCCGGCCGGAGAGATTGAGCACGATGATCTGGTTTCGCCTGAGGCGGGGGGCCAGTTTCACGACGTGGGCCACCGCATGGGCCGATTCGAGCGCCGGCATGATCCCCTCCACCTGGCTCAGGAGGTCGAACGCAGCCAGGGCCTCCTGGTCCGTGGCGTTCGTGAATCGGATCCGACCCCGGTCGTGATAGTAACTGTGCTCCGGTCCGACCGCGGCGTAGTCCAGCCCGGCTGAAACGGAGTGCGTCAGGCGAATCTGACCGTCGTCGTCCTGGAGAAGATAAGTCATCGTGCCGTGAAGAACCCCCACGGAACCGTCCGCGAAGCGCGCGGCGTGTTTTCCGCTCTCGATCCCGTGGCCGCCGGCCTCCACCCCGATCATTTGCACCGTCCGGTCGTTTAAAAAAGGATAAAACAGCCCCATGGCGTTGCTGCCTCCCCCCACGCAGGCCACCAGATAGTCGGGAAGACGACCCTCCGCTTTCCGGATTTGTCGGCGGGCTTCCAGCCCGATCACCTTCTGAAAATCACGGATCATCACTGGAAAAGGGTGCGGACCGAGTACCGAGCCGAGAATATAATGGGTGCTGCGCACGTTCGTGGTCCAATCCCGCATCGCCTCGTTGATGGCATCCTTAAGCGTCCGGCTTCCGGAATCGACCGGCGACACCTTCGCCCCCATCAGGCGCATCCGGTAGACATTGAGGGATTGACGCTCCATGTCTTCGGTGCCCATGTACACTTCGCACTCAAGCCCGAAAACGGCCGCGACCGTCGCCACGGCCACGCCATGCTGGCCGGCACCGGTTTCGGCGATGACCCGTCGCTTGCCCATGCGCTTGGCCAGGAAGGCCTGCCCGATCGTGTTGTTGATCTTGTGGGCTCCCGTATGACACAGATCCTCGCGTTTTAAATAGATCTTGGCTCCGCCAAATTTTCGGGTCAAGCCCCGGGCAAAATAAAGCGGGGTGGGTCGGCCGGCAAATTCATTAAGAAATTTATTAAGATTATCCTGGAACTCCTTATCATTTTTGGATAATTGATAATATTTATCAAGTTCGTTAAGCGCCGGGATCAACGTCTCCGGGGCAAACCTACCCCCATAAATACCGAAGTGGCCGCTCGAATCGGGTTGTGTCGTCATGTCTGTTTGGCGATTTCGATGAATCGCTTAAGTTTTGTTATGTCTTTCTTTCCCACGCGCTCTTCCACACCGCTGCTGACATCTACGCCGTAGGGCCGGACTTGCTCGATTGCCGCCCCGATGTTCTCCGGCGTCAGACCGCCGGCCAGGATGATTTTCCCGAATTTTTTGGCATCGACAGCCAGATTCCAATCAAAGATTTCGCCCGTTCCCCCGAGCTGTCCGTCGCGAAACGTGTCCAGCACAAAGGCCCTGACCTTGTAAGGAATCATTCGATTGAGACTGAATTTGTCGCGAACCCGGATCGCCTTGATGACCCGGTTGCCCAAACGCCGGCAGAGATCCGCCGGCTCGTCTCCTTGAAGCTGGATCAGATCGAGTCCGCATTCGTTGACCGTCGACAGGATTTCTCTTTCCTCCGCGTTGGCAAAGACCCCGACCGTCGTGACGAACGGGGGGAGCTGCGCGATGATGTTCTTCACCGTCTTCAGATCCGTATAACGGGGGCTGCTCCGGTACAGGACGAAGCCCACCGCATCCGCTCCGAGCTCCGCGGCGGCCAGCGCGTCATGGACGTTCATGATCCCGCAAATCTTGACCCGCATCCCCGTCCGCCTATTCTTTCCCGAAAAGTTCCCGAATCTTGGCCCGAATGTCGGGACTCTTCATGAAGGTCTCCCCGATCAGGACGGCATCCACCTCGGCCTCGAATAAGCGCTCGACGTCCTTTCGTTGAACGATCCCGCTCTCGCTCACCACAACCCGGTCCTCCGGGATTTTGCGAATCAAGCGGAACGTGGTCTCCAGGTCGGTTTTAAACGTGGCCAGATCGCGGTTGTTGATTCCGATCACACGGGCGTCCGCCTGCAAGGCGCGCTCGAGCTCCGCCTCGGTATGGACCTCCACCAGACTGTCCATGCCGAGGTCCCCCGCGAGGGCCTGGTAATCCTTCAAAGGGCCGTCGTCCAGAATCGCCGCTATGAGCAAAACCGCGTCGGCATCAAAGGCCCGCGCTTCATAGACCTGGTACTCGTCGATCAAAAAATCCTTCCGGAGCAACGGACGCTGCACGACGGCGCGGACCTGGACGAGATAGTTCAAGGAGCCTTGAAAGAAGCGCTCCTCCGTAAGCACCGACAGGGCTGCCGCCCCCTCCTCCTCGTAGATCGTCGCGATTTCCACCGGATCGAAGGCCTTCCGAAGCAGGCCCTGGGAGGGAGAGGCCCGTTTCAACTCGGCGATCAGTGACAGGCCCGAATTCTGTGAGAGGGATCCCGTAAAAGTCCGCGGGGATTCCCGGTCTTTGATGCGGCGCTTGAGATCGGCCAGCGGCCGGTTGAGTTTGGCACTCCTAACCGTCTCTTGAGTCGAGATCAATATTTCTTCCAAAAAGGTCATGGTCCCTGAACGGGTCACCGGTTTGTCATCGCGCGGAGGCGTCTCAGTTTCTCCAGGGCCGCTCCGCTGTCGATCGATTCCGCCGCCAGGTGAACCCCGTCCTGGAGGGTGCGCGCCTTTCCGGCGGCGACGATGGCCGGCGCGGCGTTGAGGAGAACCACGTCCCGTTTCGGTCCTTTTTGGCCGCCGAGAACATCCAGGACAATCCGCGCGTTTTGATCCGGCGTTCCGCCGATGAGATCCTTCACGCGGGCCGTTGGAAGATTAAAATCTCCCGGTTCGATGTGATAGCACTTGACCTTCCCTTCTTTCCCCTCGCAGATCTTGGACTTCGCCGTGATCGTGATTTCATCCAACCCGTCCATCCCGTTCACACAGAAACAATGAAGCGATCCGAGGTTCATCAGGACCTGGGCCATCAGATCGCTCAGGTTCGGATCGTACACCCCCAGGACCTGGATGGAGGCCCGGGCCGGATTGGTCAGCGGACCCAGGATGTTAAACAGGGTCCGTATCCCGATCTCCTGGCGCGGCCCGATGGCATGCTTCATCGCGCCGTGGTAGAGCGGGGCGAACAGGAACCCGATGCCGATCGTGTTGAGACATTCCTCGACGCTCTCGGGGGGATAGTCAATTTTCACCTCCAGGGCCTTGAGCACATCGGCGCTGCCGCAACTGCTCGATACGGAACGATTGCCGTGCTTGGCGACCGTGATCCCGGTCCCGGCGACGACAAAGGCCGTGGTGGTCGATATATTGAACGTGCTCATCCGATCCCCGCCGGTGCCGCAGGTATCGACGACAAAGGGGTCGTTCACGTGGATCCGGACGGCCTTCTCGCGCATGACCCGGGCCGAGCCGGTGATTTCCTCGACCGTCTCGCCCTTCATCCGGAGGGCCGTTAGGTAGGCCGCGATCTGGGAAGCGGTGGCCTGGCCCTCCATGATTTCGTGCATCACGGCCTCGGCCTCGGCCTCGGTCAGGTTGACCTCGTCCGCTACTTTTGCAATCGCTTCCTTAATCATGTTACCCCGTTACCCGGAAACAAACTTTACCATATTTCAGACCGAATTGGTACCGCGCATCCCCTTTATTTCGGGCCGGTGGGTTCGGCCGAGTTCGATCGCAGGCCGTAAATATAAAGCGCGATGACCAAGGCCAGGATGATCCCGATGCTCACGAGCGCGTCAAGCAGGTATTGATTGAAGCGGGTCTCGGAGATATCCCCCCGGAGGGTCATTTCGGCGCCGATCGTCAAAAGCCGCCGGACGGCCGCAATGATGCCGACATGAAGGAAGGGCTCCAGACTGATCGTTCGGCTCTTGAGAAAGTTAATGACGGTCCGAAAGAGCTCAAGTAGGATGACCACCAAAAGAAGGTCGTTCATCAAAACCAGGGTCGCGCGCGAAGGCCCCTCGGTCATCTTGAGGACAAATTCGAGCCAGCCGTAGAAAAATACCACCATCCCTAATATCAGAAAACTGAGTCCGGCCGCGATGTAGCCGTATTTTTCCAACCGCTCCATGAAACGGAGCTGTCGCAATTCTGCTTCACTCGGACTCATCGGCTTTTCCCCTATATCTTCAGAAAGTTTCTCAAAAGATCCATCCCCGCCTTGGTCAGGATGGATTCCGGGTGAAACTGCACCCCTTCAACCGGATAATTCAAATGCCGAAGGCCCATGATTTCTCCCTCCCGGGTTTCGGCCGAAACCTGCAATACGGGAGGGAGGGTCTCCCGCCTCACGATCAGTGAATGATACCGGGTCGCCTCGAAAGGGTTCGGAAGCGATTTGAAAATCGTCTTTCCATCGTGGTGAATCATCGAGGTTTTACCGTGCATCAAGCGGGGGGCCCTCACCACCTCGCCGCCGAAGGCCTCTCCGATCGCCTGGTGACCGAGACAGACTCCCAGGATCGGAAGGCGGCCGGCGAACTGTTTGATGAGCTCGATCGAGACGCCGGCTTCCTTCGGGGTGCAGGGTCCGGGGGAGATCACGATCCGCTCGGGCCGGAGCTCGGCGATCTCGTCCAGCGTGATCCGATCGTTGCGGTAAACGCGCACGTCCTGGTCCAGTTCCCCGAAATATTGGACCAAGTTGTACGTGAAGGAGTCGTAGTTGTCGATCATCAACAGCATATTTTTTATAGGGGGTCGCGTCGCCCTGTCCCCATCTCTTGCCGTGCGTGGGAGCCCACCCCGCCTCCCGCCGGGCCGGCCTTTCGGGTCTCTGATTTATTCTAAACCGTGTCGGGCCTTTTCGATCGCGGCCAGCATCGCCTTGGCCTTGTTCACCGTTTCCTGATATTCGCGTCCGGGATCGGAGTCGGCCACGATCCCGGCCCCGGCCTGAATATAGGCCCGCCCGTCCTTGATCACGATCGTACGGATGTTGATGCATGTGTCCATATTTCCGGAGAAACTGAAGTAACCCACGGCGCCGGCGTACGGACCGCGGCCGGTCGGTTCCAATTCCTCGATAATTTCCATGGCCCGGATCTTGGGCGCTCCCGAAACGGTCCCGGCGGGAAAGCCGGCCCGCATCACATCGTAAACGTCCTGGTCTTTCCGGAGCCGGCCTTCGATTTGCGAGACGAGATGCATGACATGGGAATACCGTTCGACCGCCATCAATTTCTCCACATGCACCTTTCCGACCTCGGAGACGCGCCCCACATCATTGCGTCCCAGATCCACCAGCATGATATGTTCCGCCCGTTCCTTTTGATCGTTCAGCAACTCCCGCTCCTGCGCCTGGTCCTCCTCCTCATTCCGACCGCGCGGCCGGGTGCCGGCGATCGGTCGCAGTTCGATTTTGCGATCCTCGCACCGGACGAGCACCTCCGGCGAGGATCCGACCAGCTCGATGCCGTCCAACTGGAGATAGTACATGTACGGCGACGGGTTGATGACCCGAAGAGCCCGATAAATATCGAAGGGCTCGGACCCCGCCTCGGTCTCAAAACGCTGGGAGAGCACGACTTGGAAAATGTCACCCGAACGGATGTACTCCTTGGCCTGCCGCACCATCTTCTGAAAGGCCGGCGAGCTCATGTTTGAGGTGATATTCACTTCCGAAGACTTCCCGCGGGGACGCCGCCGTTCCTTGGGAAAGCGACCCGGCTTCCTTAATCGAGCGATAATGGCCTCGATCTTGTCCACCGCCTCGCGGTAGGCCCGGCGCGCCGCATCGGGTCCCCTCCGCTCTCCGCCGGTCAGATGAACGTTCGAAACCACCTTGATCGTCTGCGCCACATTATCGAAGATCAAAAGCGTGTCGGTAACCATCAGAGACATCACCGGCAGGTCCAGACGATCGCGATTTAGATCGGGAAGCCGTTCGATGCTTCGGATCAAATCGTAGCCAAGATACCCGACGGCGCCCCCAAAGAACCGCGGGACCCCTTCCACTTCCACCGGCTGATAGTCGGCCATAATCTCTTTGAGCGTTTCCAGGGGGTCCGTCTTGACCGGAAGACGGTCCACCCGCTTAGGGCGGATCAAGGCCAACTCATCGAGCGACCCCTTGATGACCAGCGACGGACGACTTCCCAGAAAGGAGTATCTCGCCCATTTTTCCCCGCCCTCCACGCTTTCCAGGAGAAAGCCATAGCGCTCATCACGGATTTTGAGAAAGGCGGACACGGGCGTTTCCAGATCGGCCAGGATCTCCCGATAGACCGGAATCAGATTCCCCTTCCCGGACTTGCGGATAAATTCATCCAACGAAGGATGATACGCCGCTTCGCGCGGGATTGTTTTCATCGATATTCGTTTCATTCCGTCGACTCGTGAATTTTTGACGTTATCACGCGGGAGCGGAAAAGTCAATCGATCTCATGGAAGAGATTTGAATAATCAGCGGGTTAGGAGGCGGTCGACTCGCGATTGATCATGTAATAGCCGATCAGTTGATCAATTCGTTCCACGAGTTTGGTCGGATTGGAATCGCTTCCCTTATTGACGTAGCTCGCCGGGCTGAACAGGGCCATCTGTCGCTTCAAATTCTCATCGCATTTATGGGCGGAGAAAAATAAAATCGGAACTTTGGCCGTCTTGTATTTCTCTTCGATCGCGCGCATCATCCGCGCGGCCGTGACCCCATCCATGACCGGCATCTCCAGATCGAGAATCACCAAATCCACGGCCTGTTTTTCGGTCAACCTTTTCGTGAACAATGTGATGAATTCCTGACCGTTCCTGGCCGAAATGACCGATCGCGCCAGTTTTTTCTCGAGCATCGCTCCCTTGAGAAGGTCCCGCGTCAGCTCCGAATCATCGGCCGTCATAATGCAAGCGGCCGCATAGCCTCCTTCCTCCACCGCGACGTCCAAAACAAATCCGCAGTAAACGCAGGTGGTCTCCAGCTTTCCATCCCGCTGTACTTTGTTGAGGGGCACCTGCTCCCCGCAACAGAGGCAATACTTGTTTTCATCTGCCATAAAATGAACCTACCACACCCAATCCCGCCTGTCAATAAAACCGGAGGCCGCGCACGATCTCCTTGACGGGCCTTGGAGGGAATGTTATAAGAACGAAGCGGGGGAAATCAACCCCCATCCTTATCGAGGTCCAAACATGAAAGAATGGCTGGGCAGGCCCGGGTTTTTACCGGCTCACGGCACGCTGGGGGCGGATCTGAGTTTTCTCATGGCCATGGCGTTCACGCTCCTGTTCATGGTCGGATGGAGAATGGGAAGAAATAAACAGGGGGACCGACATCACGTCCTGACCCTCTGGGCCATGGTCAGCATGCTGGCTTATTTTTCGCTTTACTATCTGGCGCGCAGTCTGGGGGCCCTGGCCACCGAAGGGAAGGAAGGTTTCGGAGGACCGGACTGGGTTTATCACTTCATCTTCACGCCTCTGCTCACCCTTCATATTCTGGTGGTAAGCACCGGTCTCGTTCTCGCGGTCTATATGATCGTGCTGGGATTTCGCGTCGCCGTGCGGAAGAGCGGACGCCGGGTCTTGCGGCCCGGACCCTTGTCGATCAGCCGAAGCGCTTTTTATAAAACGCTCGGCGGCGCGTTTATCCTCTTCGCCGTCGCGGGATTGATCCGCTGGCACAGCATCGCACGTCTCATCGTCTACATCTCGGGTTTTTTACTGGTGGCCTTTGTGCTTTTGATCGAAAAAGGGATCGAGCGCCTGATTCCCGACGGAGAGCGGCGCCATCGAATGATCGGAACGTTTACGATGGTGCTTTTCCTCATTGCCCTCTGCACCAGCACCATCACCTATGCGATGCTCTACGTGATCTGGCCGCCCAAAGGGGCCGGTTGATCCCCTCCTTCGATCTCAACGAAATCGCTTCAGGGTCACCTTGACCCCGTGTTTGGCGAAATTTTTTTCATAGGATTCAAACTGGGATCTCAAGGCGTTCACGGTCGAGACGTAACCGTAATTGATGATTTCCAGGCGGGCCGCCAGATTGATGACGTTGTACAAGAACATCAAGGCGTCGGAGGGATCGGGTTGAATCAGAAGAAAGTCCTTGTCGGGATGTTCAGCCTGATACCGCTTCAGGCCGAGATAGATCCGGGTGCCCGTGCTGATTCGGTTGCCCTGATCAAAGATGTACGACATCCCCTTTTCCTTTAATCCGCCGCAATACCCGTACAAGGTGGGCAGGCAGACCTTTGTCCGGTCGTTGACGATGTGAACGATGGGGTTGATTACGATCACCAGAGACGCGCCGTGATTGATGGCGATGTCCATGTAGGCGACGCGGCCGACGCCTCCGTCGATATAGTCCCGTCCCTTGATGTGGACCGGTTGGAAGACGATCGGAACGGCCGACGAGGCCGTGACGGCCTGGGAAATCGGCACATCGGCGAATTCGCCCTCGCCGAAAACGTCGTAGCGGCCCAGATCCACGTCAATCGCCGGAATGTACAGCTCTCCCTTCAGCTTTCGGAAATCGTTCGTGTAGCCGGGCTGGGACAGGAACGATCCGAGGTATTCGTCAAAATTGCGAAGGGTGAAGATTCCGGAGGGGAGATATTCCTCGAAAAGATGGACCAGGTCGATCATGGAAAACCACTTCCGGTTCCGCCACAGATAACTCATCATCGGGCCCAGCGACCGGACCAGTTTTCTGAACAGCTGCCAGGTTTCCTGATAGCCGAAGCTGTAGATATTGCTGCTCTTGAAATTGAACGGGCTGTCTTTATTTTCCCGGATCGCCTCAAAGATTTCGATGGGTTTGACTTGATTGGCGATCAGGGCGGCCACGCCCGCCCCGGCGCTCGTGCCGACGTAGATATCAAAGTCATTGACGCTGAACCCGTCGTCAAAGAACTCGTCCAGGGCGGAGAGGCAGCCGATTTCATACATCCACCCCGGAAAGCCTCCCCCGGCCAGCAGCAGGGCGGTCTTCCCTTCCCGGGCGGATGCCCGCGATGGGCCAAGACCGGTCTTATCGTTCACAGGGACTCCATCCGTCACGCTTCCTTGAATCGGGCCGGACGCTTCTCCAGAAACGCCTTGACGCCCTCCTTCATATCGGCCGTCTCGCAAAGCGAACCGAACAATTTCGATTCCAATTCCAATCCGGAGTCCAGGGACCGCGTCTGTCCTTCCATGACGGCCCTCAGCGCCGCACGCACCGCCGCTTGACCCATCCCGGCGATTTTTTTGGCCACCGCGCGCGCCCGATTCACGACTTCGGAATCCGGAACCACCTCATTGACCAGCCCGATCTCCCGGGCCTCTTCGGCCTTGATTCGATCGCCCGTCAGGATCAGTTCCAGCGCCTTGGCGGTCCCCACCAGTCGGGGCAAGCGCTGGGTTCCGCCGAAACCGGGCATGATCCCGAGGGTGATTTCGGGAAGGCCCAGCCGGACGCGGTCCCCCGCGATCCGGAGGTGGCAGGCCATCGCCAATTCCAACCCCCCGCCCAGGCAAAATAGGCCGTTCAGGGCGGCAAGAACGGGTTTGTTCAAGCGCTCGATCCGATCCAGGATCGCCTGGCCGCGCGCGGTGAGCCGGCGACCGCGATCCTCGGTATCAATTTCGGCAATTTCTTTTATATCGGCCCCGGCCGCGAATATCTTGCCGGCCCCCGTGATCACGACCGCTTTGGCCTCGGTCTTTCCTCCCAACGTCTCGACGGCCTGGTCCAGTTCCTCCAGGAGGGCGTTGCTCAGGGCATTGGCCGGAGGGTTGTTCAGCGTCAGGGTCGCCACACCGTCTTCAATTTGATATACGATCAAAGTCCGCGGCATGGCGTCTCCTAATAGCCGAAGAATCCCCGTCCGGACTTCAGACCGGTATATCCCGCCCCAACCATCCGCTTGATGATCGGCGCGGGCCAGAAACGCGGACCGAGCTCGGCGGCGTAGCGCTGAAGCTCTTTTAGGAGCACATCGAGCCCCACCTGATCGGCATAATGAAGCGGGCCTCCCTTCTCGCGCGGAAAGCCCGTCCCGAGGACCATGGCGAGGTCCAGATCGCCGGCCGTGGCCGTTCCCTCTTGAAGGCAGATCGCGGCCTCGTTGATCATCAGGAGAAGCAGCCGTTCGGGAGCAAACCCCGTTCCGACGATTCCGGTGTCCTTCCGGACCTTTTGAAGGATCTTGTTCATGGCCTCGTCTTTTTCCCCGTCGTAGCGATAAACCCCCGCGCCGCTCTTTCGGCCGAAACGCTTCTCCTGAACCATCTCGGGCAAAATCCCCGCCACGGCCATGCGGGGACCGTAGGCGTCGTAGAGGATATTCGAAACTTTTTCGGCGATATCGATGCCGATCATGTCCAACAGGGTGAAGGGACCCATCGGCATGCCAAAGGCCTTCATCGCCTCATCAATATCGTTGGCCGGTGCCGCCCCTTCCTGGAGGGCGAGCGCGGCCTCGTTCAAGTAGGGCATGAGCAGCCGGTTCACGACAAAGCCGGGGCATTCCCGGACGCGGATCGGCGTCTTCCCAAGCCGCTCGGAAAGCCCGACAACGGCCTGGACGATCTCCGGGGAGGTATCCAG
>DATKAN010000008.1 GCA_035498035.1 Nitrospiria bacterium | reverse complement strand
GTGAGGGACGGGCTGTTCGGGGCGATCATCGTGGGCCCGAAGGGTTCGAAGTACCGGGACCCGAAGACGGGAGAGGATGTGACGCTGAAGAACGCCTGGGAGGCGGATGTGCTCGTGGACCGGTCGATTCCGGAGAACGCGCATCGTTCGGACTTCCGGGACGCCTCGTTGTTCTTCCAGGACGAGGACAACATCATCGGGACGGCCTTCATGCCCTACATCCAGCAGATCGCGGGCTTGACGGGGGTGAATTACCGGACCGAGCCGTGGTCCTATCGCGAGGACAAGGGCTGCGAGCCGGGGAATATGTTCACGGCCTGCGTGGCGGGGGAATCGGAGCCGGTGACGCCGACGATCCTGGCGCATGCGGGGGACCCGGTCCGGATCCATGTGTTCGGGGCCTTCAACGAGCAGAACCAGATCTTCAGCATCGAAGGGCATGAATTCCCGCTCAAACCGGACATGGAAGGGGCCGATATGCTCAGCTCGGAGGAGTTCGGCGGGTCCGAGAACCTTGACGCGTATATCAAGGAAGGCGCCGGCGGGCCCTTCCATATTCCCGGCGATTATGTCTGGGAGAATCACCGGATGCCCTATGCGCAGGCCGGGCAGTGGGGTTATCTGCGGGTATTGCCCGTCGGGGATCGTCGGATCCTTCCGCTGAACAGCGGGGAGGCGAGCGGCCGCACGGCCGAACTCCCGACCGATGGAAATGCCGTTCCGGTTACCATGCTGGAAAAAGGCAAATAAAAAGTCCTGGTGCATGTTCGCACAGGGGGGGCGGGAGGAGAAAGCAACGGCCTCCCGCCCTCTTCATTTTAATATCTTTTGATCTGTCGCTTGAAATTTGATATGATAAATCCGGTAATTAAGCTGTTAATCAGTGAATGAAGGGAAGAGATATGGCACGTTTATTATCCTTGATGATCGCTGTCGTCCTGCTCGGGATGGCTGGATTTTATGAGAGGGCTTCGGCCTCGGGTTATGAAGAGGTTGCCGTAACCGACGGGGGAACCATTACAGGAAAGGTTACCTTAAAAGGGGCCCTCCCGGCCCCGCGCGTATTTCCGGTGGTGCTCTATCCATTCGGGGAGTATTGCAAAAAGATTTCGGACGGCCATGGACTGTTCCGTCTCGAGGAGTTCATCGTCTCGAAGGACGGGGGCTTGCAGGACACGATCGTGGCCGTCGAGCAGGTCCAGCGCGGGAAGGCGTTTCCCCCGATCAAGAACGAGTTGGTGGCGGTGAACTGCATGTTCCATCCGGCGGATGTTCCGGACAGCGAACAGTTCATGGTCACCGAAGGAGGGAAATTGCACCATGCGCATCCGCTGGTGATGGTGTTGGAAAACCATCGGCCGATTTCGGTGGTGAACAAAGATCCGATCGTGCACAACGGGCAGGTTTTCCAGAGCGAAAAGGGGAATATCATTTTAAACTTTCCCTTGCCCGTATCGAACGAGCCGAGGGGCGGGGTCTTGAACTTTGAACCCGGAAAGCGGATTTCGGAAATGATCTGCGGAATGCACGAGTTCATGCAGAGCTGGGGTTTTAGGGTCGACAATCCGTATTATGCGAGGACGAAGCGGGACGGGCTTTTTACCATCGATCAACTGCCGCCCGGGACGTATCGTCTCCTGGCGTGGCACCCCCACTTTAAACCGGTCGAGCAGGAAGTAACCGTTCCGGCAAATGGCCACCTCACGGTGAATTTTGAATTCGATTCGGCCAAAATCCAGCGGCCGATCTATGAACGGCAGGATAAGTTCAGGATGGGGCCCGAAGCCGAGCCCGAGCACCACCTCATGGGTTGTGAAGGTCCGTATTGTACGGATGAATGACCGTGCGATCGAGGTCGTTAAAAGATTTTAGAACCGCGGCCTTTATCCTGGGAGTCCTTGTTCTGGGCCTGCCGGGAGCGGGTTGGGGGTATGAGGAAATCGAGGTGACATCGGGGGGGACGATCTCGGGAAGGGTGGTTCTGAACGGAACGCCTCCCCCGGCCCGGATCTTTCATATGGTCTTCTCCCCCAACATCGATTTCTGCTCCCAGATCTCCGACGGCAAGGGAAACCGGCTTTTGAAGGAGTTCCAGGTTTCACCCGACGGCGGATTCCGGAATGTTGTGGTTTCGGTCGTGGGGGTCCCGCGGGGGAAGAAGTTTGATTTCACCCCTGAAATCTCGCTTCAGACCTGTCAGGTCGGGCCTTTTGTGATTCCTGTTCGCAATCAAAATCCGATTCGGATCGTGAACAAGGATCCCGTCACCCATGACCTCCAGGCTTACACCCTTCTGAATGATTACACCTTCGAGATGTTCAATAAACCGATGATTCCCGAAACCACCGCTACGAAAGAAATCGTCTTCCGAAAAAATCATTATATTTTCCGCACCCAGTGCGGGGTCCACGACTTCATGCAGTCGTGGGGAATGGCGGTCGGCAATCCCTATTTTGCCGTGACCGGTCCGGATGGATCCTTTAGCATCCCGGATCTCCCCCCGGGCACCTACGATGTCATCGCTTGGCATCCGTACATGAAAGTTCAGGCGGAAAAGGTGACGGTGCCGGCCGACGGGAAGGTCTCGTTGAATTTCCAGTTTGACGCCTCGGAGGTCCATATTCCTCTCTACAATCTCCAAAAGAATTACCGACTTGAAACGGCCCTCGACAAGATTCCGCTAAAACCGCCGGCCGTCGAGCTTCAGAGGCCCTGAATGCCTCCCCCCTAGGACAAAAAATTCATTGACGGAACCATGCAAATAGTTTACGATAAGACATTGTTATGCATACAAAATAAATTCGCGTCTTCGGGGTGCGGATGAATAAACAACGGGCTGTTTCCGAAATCATGCAGGTCCTGCGGCGGATCTTCAAGGCCATCCAGCAATACTCGGAGGCGGTGCTAAAGAGGTTCGGGGTCACCGGTCCTCAACTCTGGGCGCTCCGGACCGTTTATACGGAAGGGCCGCTTTCTATGGGGGAGTTGAGCCGGAAAATGTATCTGCATATGAGCACCGTTTCCGGAGTCGTGGATCGGCTGGAGGATAAGGGGTTCGTGGAGCGGTCCCGGGGGGATCAGGACAGGCGCGTGGTCAAAATCAGCCTGACGAAGGCGGGGAAAAAGCTTGTGCAGAAAAGTCCGGACGCCGCGCAGGGGAAATTGCTTCACGGGTTGGAAAGCCTTTCACGGCGGGAGGTACTGGTCATACGCGCATCTTTAGAGAAGGTGGTTCGTTTGATGGAGATTCAGGACACGAAGGCCACCTTCTTTTTCAGCGAGGAGTGATGGTTATGAAGAGTCAGGCGATGAAATATATATTCGTCCTGGGTGCGGGACTTATCGGCACGGCCGCCCTGGGAATTTTTGGAAGTTCCGTTGCCGCGGCCTATGATGAGGCCGTTGTGACCAATGGAGGAACCCTCTCCGGGAAGGTCACATTGAAGGGCGCCGTTCCGGAACCCCGCATCTTCCCCCTCGCCCTTTATCCCTTCGGTCCTTATTGCAACAAGAACAAGGCCATCTCGGACGGCCAGGGCAACGTCCGGATCAGCGAGTTCAATGTTGCGGCCGACGGCGGAATGAAGGACGTCGTGGTGGCCGTGGAGGAGGTAAAGCGGGGAAAGCCGTTCAAGCCCATTGTGGCCAACCTCGTGGCGAGGGATTGCGAGTTCTTGCCCTTCGTCAGCATCGTGCAACACAACGGAAGCTTTGTGATGAAAAACGAAGACCCGATCATCCACAACGCGCAGCTTTATCAGAGCGAAAAGGGGAATTTGCTTCTAACGGTTCCAAACCCTCCGAACTCCACCGGAACCTTTCCCATCAAGTTTGAGAAGCATAAGAAAATATACCAGATGATCTGCGGGATGCACGAGTTCATGCAGACCTGGGGTTATGCCGTGGACAATCCTTACTACGCCCTCACGGACGGCGACGGAAAATTCACGATCGACCAATTGCCGCCGGGAACTTATAAAGTAGTCGCCTGGCGTCCTCATTTCAAGCCGATTGAGCGGGAAATCACGGTTTCTCCCAATAGAGGCGCCTCGCTCGATTTCGAGTTTGATTCAAGCACGGTGAAGCGGCCGCATTATGAAACGCAGGAAAAGTTCCGAATCGGGCAGTGATAAAGGTCATCGGGTTTGAATAGAGTTCAAGGTGCCGTGATTTTTTTGACATCCTCCGTCAATCCGTCGATTAATAGACCGGACTCCCGCTGAAGAGCCTCTTCGGTCACGGGTTCCGTTCCGCCGACTCCCTGGACCTGTTTTCGGATCGAGTCGAGACGCCGCTCCTGTTCCAGGGCCCGATCCGGTCCGATCGTTTGAGCGATCTTTTCCCGCAGTCCGGATTCCCCGTAGAGTTTCGACATGGCACTCATCACCGTCGAGGTCGCAGCGGTACGGTTCCCCTTTTTCCACAGACTGATCGCCCGCTCCAACTCCGCATGAATCTGCTCCACGACCGAGGTCCAGTCCTGCCCGGCGGTTTCCGTCAGGTCGGTCCCGCTGGGGGCCTTCGCGTCGAACCGCAGCTGCAGGACCTTCGGACCGGCGTCCACCTTCAAGACCTGCGCGCCCCGTGCGCTCTCCTCCGCGGTCAGTCGGGGATGCCAGGCTTCGATTCGGTAGGACCCGACCGGGACGTTCCGGATCTCAAATTCCCCGCGGTCATCGGTGACGGAAAAGTAGGGCGACGGGGACACGAAGATAAGCCCGCGCATGTTTTGGTGCGTCCGACATCGCAACGGGACGGCGCCCGGTTCCTTTAAAGTCACTTTTTTCGCCGTGCCGGGCAGATGGGCTCCGGTGTCAAAGCGGTTGGCCCCCGATTTGGAATAGATGTTATGAATTTCATCGTCGCGATTTTCGAACCGGACGGTGGTCCCCGCCGGGACGACGCTGAAGGAGGGTTTGAAGCGCAACTGTTCCTGGATAATCGTCACTTCTCGCGGGGCCGGTTCGGACGGCCGATTTCCCTGGGGTTGAAGATAAACCACGGCGCCCGCGGCCGGCGCCGCATTGATCAGGACTTCTCCTTTAAGCGTCCCGCTATTTTGATCGGCCCGGGCGGCCGGGCCGAACGCCCATGGAGCCAGGAGCATCACGGCCAGTCCTGATATTGAAATTATGAATCGACCGTTTATCATACGGGCCCTATTTTATAACAAATGGCGATCGGCGGCAAAAGATCTGTCGTTTATAGGTGAGGAAATCTTGCAGGGGCCCGCCGGTTGTCTTTTTGTCGGCTCCGGTGTAAAATCCGGTTTTTGGTCATCACGGAGTGTAAGCGATGAAGTTGGGGATGATAGGGCCGGGAATCGGCCTTCTGGCGTTGGCCCTCCTTTTATATTCCACGGCGGTCCGGGCGGCGACACCCGAGGACCCGGGCAAGGCCTACTTCGACGAGGGGGTGGATCTCAACAACCAACGACGCTTCGATGAAGCGATCGACAAATTGACGAAGGCCGTTCGGCTGAGTCCGGAGAATTCCCGCTATCACCAGGCCCTCTTCACGACCTATCTTGCGACGCGGCAGGGTCTGAAGGCGATCGAGGTTTACAAGGGATTGACCCGCGAATTTCCCGACAGTCCCGCCATGCATTACTGGCTGGGACGGCTTTACCTCCAAAGCCAATCCTTCGATGACGCCGCCCGGGAGTTCCAGCGGGCCACCCGGCTGGCGCCCAAGGACGAACATGCCTGGATCTCTCTCGGGCATGTTTATTACCGGCAGGGGAAGGACGAGGAGGCATTGAAGACCTACCGGGAGGCCAATCGATTGTCGCCGAAGGTGGCCGTGGTCCATGCCGGCCTCGGGAACCTGTACCTGAAGAAGAAAGATTATGCGAGTGCCGAGAAGGAGTATGAAGAAGCCCTTCGAATCGATCCCTCGCTCACCGAGGTGCGCTACAACATCAGCATCGTTTATGAAAAAAAAGGCGAGATTACCAAGGCCATGAAACAGTGGCAGGCGATCCTGGAGGACGATCCGAACGAATCCGACGCCCGCGAGCAACTGGCCCGGACCTATTATCAACGCAAACAGTATGCCGATGCAGTGCGGGAGTATTCGATGCTGTCTCTGGTCCGGCAGGAGTCCCCGGCCGTCTTCATGGCCCTCGGCGAGTCCCAGATCATGCTGGGGGAGTCCTTGAAGGATTCGGACGATAAGGAACAGTTGAAGGACTTGGCCGTCCAGGCCTTCCAACGCGTCCTGGAGCTTGATCCGAAAAACGAACAGGCCCGGAGGTATCTCGATCAATTGAAGTCCAAAGATCAACCCAAAGCGTCGCCGAAATGACGGCGGCTATTCCAAAGAAAAAGGTCCTATTCCGGGCCATCCTCCCGTGCGTCCTGTCTCTCGTTGTCCCGTTATCGATTCGGGCGGATGCCCTTGGGGCCGAAATAGTCTACGATTGCAATGCACAGGAGAACCGGGGACAAGCGACGACAATCGAGATCGTTCTGGCCCATAAATGGAAGGACCGGGCCGCCGAGATCAAGCAGGCCCTCGGCTCGGACACGAGCGGAATGAAGGTCCGGCTTAAGTTTTTCCCGTTTCTGGATCCTCCCGCCAATATCGGGATTGGCAAATGCGTCACGGCCGGACAAGCCCGGACGGCGATCCGCGAGGCCATTAAATATAACGGAAAACTGGACCGGGTGATCCGCCAGGACATCCTTCCCCACCATTGGATCATGATCGGTACGACCGATGTCGCCGAGCTGGCCTGGATCCCGATCGGGCCGGAGGATCTGACGCGGTTGACCGACCCGGCCCTTTCGACGGAACAGTTTCAGACGCTCTATAGGCAACTGTCCACCCCGAAAGAAAAGAAACTGCCCTTTGGAATGGGGAACGAAAAGATCGAAGGAAAGCCGTAAGCAAATGCGTGAACGGGTCGCCTGGATTCTTTTCATTCTTCTATCGGCGGGGATGGCCCTCGGGGAAGGAAGCCCACCGTTTGCGTTTGATCACGACGCATCCGCCATCCAGGTGTTGAAACATGAATGGCATCCGAGCACGGTTTGGGAGCGGATCGGCAAAACCAAGTTTGTCTGGAAGGCGACGGTTCGGAACAATTCGGAGGTCCGTAAAAGGGTCTATGTCTATTATGATCTGCTGGACGGCGGCGGGGTTCCCCTGGCCCGAAACGTCGCCAACAAATATATTGAACCGCGCCAAACCGTTGATGTGGCGTCGGATTCTTACATCATGTCGGTAGATCTCCCAGAGGTAAAATCTAGCCGTGTCACGGTCAGGGTGGGTTCTCCCTAATCCTTGATTGAAGCCGCTCCGAAATTTAGCCTTGACAAGTTTGTTCTTTGGGTGTAAATAGGAGCCCTGCACGGTTGGATTAATACTTAAGGGTTAGACTTCATGCGTTGGAATGCGGGCATGTAAGGGGGTATTATCGCCGCAAGGTTTTCCATGAATATACTCCGCAGAGAACGATCAAATCTGAAAGAACGGGTTCAAACACCCTCCATTTAAGAATAACAATCCTTGGGAAAAAACACGGGAGAAAGCGCCATGAAAAATCGAAGAATTCTTTTTAGGGGACTGTTGGCTCTATTGCTGACGTTCTCTATCAAAAGCGTTGCCCTCAGCGCAGAGACCGGATACACGCAGCCGGGTGCGCCGGATTCGCAGAGCGGAACGACACCCGGATGGCAGGCTAAGTTTAAAGACCAGATCGCCCGGGAGGACGCCGCGGAGGGACATACCGGTCACGAAGACCAGGTGAACGCGGCGATGCAGAAGCTGATGGAGGAGATCGCCAAGGGGGGCCCCGAGCAGGCCTCGGAGACCCGCGGCGCGGGGTCGATGCCCGGAATGGCTTCCATGGAGCCGAATGATCATTCGGGGCACCCGGGCGGTTCGGGGCCTTTCTCCGATATGGCCACGATGCAACAAATGGATCGGAGCTATTTCCTCGGCCCGGCCCCGGCCAGCGAAAGCGTTACGTCTGGGGGCCATTGCCCGGCGAACGCCCCCGTTAAAGAGTTTGACGTTTCCGCGATCAATGTCGAGATCACGATCAATCAGTGGTTGGACTATTTTCCCGGGTACATGTATGTTCTGACCGGGAATCTCGAAAAAGTTCGGGCCGAGGAGAAGGCCAACACGGAGGCTCGAAAAAAACCGGGATATGACCCCGGCGCGGTCACGACCGGCCTTCAGACCGACATGATCCAGCCGCTCAATATCCGCGCGAACCAGGGAGACTGCGTGATCCTCACCCTCCGCAATCAAATGAAGGACGATGATGTCAGCATCCATATCCACGGTTCCAGCATGATCGTCAAATCCACCGGCCAGGCAGCCACGATGGCCAATCCCGATTCGCTGGTCAAACCGGGAAAGAGCCAGGTGTTTGAATGGTATATTCAACCCGATGAGCAGGAGGGAGGGCACACCTTTCACAGCCACGTCGGCCGCGAGCAGGCGAGCCTCGGAATGATCGGGACCTTCATCGTCGAGCCGATGGGGTCGCGCTACCTGGACCCGATCACCGGAAAGGAAACAAAAAGCGGTTGGGAAGTCATGATCGACCAGCCCAACGCGCCCGACTTCCGGGAGTTCGTCATCATCTATCATGAGATCGGGGACGAGTCCTTCCGGCCCTTGAACCGGAACGGGGAGATGATTCCCCAGCGGGACCCCAATACCGACGCCTACCGTCCCTCGGCGCGGGCGATCAATTACCGCAGCGAGCCGTTCGGGATCAACAACCTCGCGCAACAGGAGAAATATTTCCATATCGAGGATGAATCGTTGGGCTACAGCTCCTACACCTTTGGGGACGTTCCGACGACCATTCCGCGGTCTTACATGGGCGATCCGGCCAAATTCCGGTTGGTGCACGGGGGCGGCGAGGTGTTTCATTCCCACCATCCGCACGGAGGAACGATCCGCTGGCTCCGCCAGCCCAAAGCGGACGGGAAGGCCGACTTCATCATGAATGCGGCCGCGAACGGCCCGGTGAAGTTCCCGGAGGTCCGGACCACCTCCGACCGCGTGGATGTCCAGGTGATCGGTCCTTCCGAAGTTCTCGACCTCCAGACGGAGTGCGGTTCCGGCCTTTGCCAGCAACTGGCGGGCGATTTCCTGTTCCACTGCCACGTGGCGCACCATTACGTCGCCGGGATGTGGGGTTACTGGCGGGTCTACAACACGCTGCAGACCGGGAACTATCCCTTCGGCAGTACCGACATCATGCCGCCCTTGCAGGAGCTACCCGACCGGAAAGGGCGGATGAAGCCGGCCGTAACATCGGACAAACTGATCAATAAGACGATGGACTGGTACGACAAGAAGTGGCACATTACGGCGAGCAAGTCGGATTGGTCGAAGCCGATTCCGGAAATCTCCATCAAGGACTGGGTGAAGATGATGTTGCCTCCGGCGGGTCAGCCGGGCCATACCTCGGACGAGAAGGGCCAGATCGTGGCCTACGACGCGACGGTGTGGGACTGGACCTGGGACGGGAACAAGGCGATGGGCGAGCCGGAAGTGACAGGCACCTTCCCTTGGCCGAAGTACAAATCGCCGATACCGGGGAAGCGGCCGCCCTTGCTGTTTGATGAGAAGACGGGAAAATTGGCCTGGCCGCATTTCAAGCCGCACTTCGGGAAGCGGGTTCCCTTCGCCCGCCATCACGGCCCCGCGCCGTGGTTGGAGCCGATCCATATGGACAAGGACAACGGAGCCTTGCCGACCGATCCGGGAAGCAAGGGGGCTATCGGCCAGGAAACGAACCAGCCCGCCAAGCCGGGAGAACAGGGTCGGTGGAGTCTCTGTCCTTCCAACGCGGGGAGAAAGCAATACACGATCCATTTCATCCAAACGCCAATACAGCTGACTAAGGCGCTCGGAAAGGAGAAGCCGGTCATCGATCCCCACGGGACCCTCTTTGTTCTTCAGGAGGAGGAGGCCGAGGTTAAGGCCAACCCCGGGGGGGACAAGACGATTCCCCTGGTTTATCGGTCGAGCGTCTACGATTGCGTCGACGTGATCTTGAAAAGCGAGTGGGATGACAACGACACGACGAACTTCCAGATGTCGAAGATCAATATCCATCCCCACTTTATCCAGTTCGACAACCAGGCCTCCGACGGCGTGATCACCGGCTTCTCCTACGAGCAGTCGGTCCGGCCCTTCACCGAATTGGAGAAAAAGGTCCAGAAGGGACTTCCGCCGCCGATGAATGCCACCCTGACCGAGGATGTCAAGGCCGGGGCGACCGCCATCAAGATCAAGATGGTGGAGGGGGCCACGCCCTTCCATGTGGGCACCGACCTGATGATCGGCATGCAGCAGGTGAAGACCTCGGAGGTCCTGTGGATCAAGGAAATCAAAGGGGACACCGTGACCTTTACCGAACCGTTGCGATTCGATCACAAGAAGAACGAGATCGCCTCGGTGGAGTATGTCCGGTACCGGATGTGGGTGGACTCCGATGTCGGCACGGTCTTCTGGCATGACCATGCCTTTGGCGCGACAACTTGGCCGCACGGCGGCGTGGGGGCGATGATCGTGGAGCCGGCCGGTTCGACATACCACGACCCGAAAACCGGAAAGGAAATCCGAAGCGGCCCGATCGCGGACATCCACTCGACCGAGCCGATCGGATACGGGGTGAACGGCAGCTTCCGGGAGATGGTGGTGATGCCGCATGACACGGTGCCGACGACCGCACAGGTCGTGACGGCGGGAAATCCGCCGGGTCAGACGGTTCAGGCATCGATCGATGCCGGACAGACCCTCTCGTTCAAGATGCCGTATGATCTGGACAAAGTGGCTATCCCGATGCTCAACGGCGGGACCCATACCACCGGAGGCGGATTGAACTTCCGTGCCGAGTCGATCTCGAGACGGCTGAATTTCAAGCCGGAGCCGTCGATGGTATTCTCAAGCAGGGTCTATCAGGATCCGAGCACCCCTCTGCTTAGGGCGTATCTCGGTGATACCATTGTCTTTCGTCTGTTGCACACCTTAATGAATGAGACGCACACCTGGCACATCGCCGGCCATGCCTTCCGGACGGAGCGTTACGCGGAACATTCCGACTTCAGGAACGCGCACCACGTCGGGATCGCCGAGCGCTACGACCTGGTCACCAGGGCCGGCGGGCCGCAACAGATGGCCGGGGATTACCTCCATTATAACGGCCGGGCCTCCCATCTATCGGAGGGGAGCTGGGGGATCATCCGGGTCTTGGATAAAGAGGTGCCGGATCTGCAGAAACTCCCGGGACGGGATGAGATCCCGGCCTCGGCGAAGTCGGTCTGCCCGGCGGATGCGCCGGTCAAGACCTTCAACGTGATCGCGGCGGACCGGGCCTTGAAGTACAACCCGAACGCCCCGGACACGATCGACGTGGATTTCGACCGCAAGCTCCAGGTCGCCAACCCGACGGGCAAGATCT
>DATKAN010000007.1 GCA_035498035.1 Nitrospiria bacterium | reverse complement strand
CGAGCTGGCCGTCAGCGCGGACGGCGGCGGCCATTTTGGCCCGCCCATACAGGTGAACGATGACCGAACGGGCCGTCCGCAGGCCTTTCCCTCCGTCGCCTTCGATCCGCGAGGCGGGATTGACCTGGCCTGGGAAGACTTCCGGAACGGCCAGGCCGATATCTATTTCGCGCAGATCGGTACGGGTCCGGTGAGCCTCCGGTCCAACCAAAAGGTGAATGATGACACCGTCAGCGCCCTTCACTACCACCCGAGCCTGGCGGTGGATGGGGAGGGAAGGGCCTACCTCCTCTGGACGGACGGACGCGGCAATCCCTTTGTATCTTCCCCCGATGCCGATTCGCGTACGGAAGAGGAAGGCAACGACATCTATTTTGCAAGGTCGAACTGAATTTGAAAACTTGTTGCGGGTATACTATTCCGAGAGATCGTAGTATAATTAAGACCTTATTTGTATCAAGAACCAATAGCCATTAAGGCCAGTAAGGAAAGCGGACGGGGATGAAATGAAACCGCTCAAATCATTAAACCCGGTGGCCCTTATCGCCGTTTTGGCGAGCCTATGCCTTGCGGCCGGCTGCGGGATGAGCACCACGACCTCGTCCGGTAATTCCTCCGACACCCGCAGGGCCGGGGTCTGGTTGCCGTCGGGCACGCCGCTTGATTCCGGTCCGTTTTTGGATGTGACACCGGAAATTGCAGTCCAGCCGAATGGGGGAGGCGGCGCGGTCGCAGTCTGGGTCAAGCAAGTGGACCTGGACCCCGCGGACAGTTTTCCGGCGGTCTATCATCTCTACGCGGCGCATTGGACGGGCGGGGTCTTTGACACGAAGGATACGACCAACAATATCTGTCCGGCGGGCATCTCTCCCTTCGGCAATCCGGACATTACGGGGGACGACGGGGTCTGCGTGATTGATACCGGCAAAGCGCAGTACGACGCCTGGTCACCGAAGGTCTCAATGGACGCCAACGGGGATGCGATCGTGGTCTGGCAGCAGCATGACGGCACGGCGATGCGGGTCTATGCTCGACGGTACAGCTTCAGCAGCAAGAACTGGGGGCCGTTTCAGCAGCTCAATGACTCGATCGAGTATGCCGCCTTTGATGCGGGCGATCCGGCCATCGCGCTTTCGCCGACGGCCGGAAGCGCGATGGCAGCCTGGTCGCAATTCAATGAAAAGGATTGGACTCAAATATTCGATTCGAATAATAATCCTGTTCCTCCCCGTTCGCCTACGGTGGCATCGGGGACAAACTGGACTGCCACTCCATCCGGAACTTTAAGCAACGCCGTGAATGCTTCGGACACTTTCTATGCTACGTACAGTGGCACAACTCAGGATGACCTCTGTGTTACCGGTTTCGGGTTTGTTATTACGGCGAACTATATCAAGGGCATTATTGTAAGCGTGCAAGGCAACGGGGCATCCGGAACCGCAACGGATCGCCAGTACCGCATTGGGCTGACAAAGACCGGTTGCACGTTGGACGGCATTCGCAAGACCGGCATCCAGATGAACCAGACCACGGATACGACCACCACGACGGGGGATCTGAATGATCAATGGGGATCATCCTGGCTGCCGACCGATGTCGGCACCCCCCTGTCCCCCAACCCATCATTTGGCGTCTTGATATCGGACAATGATACGGATCCGGCGGCGGGAGTGCTCAACATTAATCGAGTTACGGTCACGATCATTACCGACCAGACCGCGCAATGTCCGGGTTTTGCGAATAATAATTGTGCCCTGGTCCCGTCGATGGTGGGCGTTTACCAAAACCAACTATTCGCCGGAATGGGCGGCATCCAACGCGGAGACGCTGATATCTACGTTTATAACAAGGGCACGAATGCGTGGTCCTATTCCTTTAATGACGGTGACCCCACAAATGGATACGAACTAGTGACATCCATGGCGATTTACAACGGCAAATTATACGCGGGACTGGGAAGTAATGCGACGAACTTTGAAGGGGATGTTAGAGTTTTTGACGGAACCACGTGGACCACATTGATCACGAATAATTTGTCGTGCGGCGGCGGATCTCCCCCCTGCGCAAACGTGGGGGGCGCTTCCTCCTATAACGCAGTGCGGTCGATGGCGGTCTACAACAATCAACTCTACATCGGGATGGGAAACGGGAATGGACTGGCACCGTTTACTGGCAATGGAGATATATGGCGTTGCACAGTGTGCGACGGTGTTACTCCGGGAGACTTCCAAATGGTCTGGAACAGTCCGCCAACTCCTAATGTAAATTTCTATGGCAGTGTAAGCGCCATGACGGTCTATCAATGCCCGACCTGCCCCAGCCCTCAACTCTATGCGGGGTTTGGAAACGGACTAACCGCTACCACCAATACGGCCGACGTGAAACGCTGCACGATTTGCGACGGGTCGGATTGGACCAACGTGATCGATAATTCGGGCACGTACGGAGCCGTCCTGTCCTTGGCGGTTCACAACGGCAAGCTTTATATCGGCTACGGGGACGATCTTACCCAGGCGACCAACGGAAATGGCGATATCTGGCGCTGCACCGCATGCGACGGTACGCTGGGCGACATGAATCAGGTGTTTGAAGCAACCAATTATCCGGAAAATTATCAAGCCGTCAATTCCATGATCTCTTATAATGGATTTTTATATATCGGTTTAGGCAATCCGGGTACGGCGGCCGCTGGTGGTGACGGGGATATCAAGCGGTGCAGGGTGTGCGACCCTCCGGTACCGTCGGACTGGACCGACGTCCGCAATGATGGCCAGCCCCCCTACACGCCGGCCCAATATGATTCGGTTCATTCCCTGGCCGTGTATGACGGGGAGCTGTACGCGGGATTTGGGAACGGTTCGAGTCAGGATGGGGATATCTGGAGATTTTCGGCTGGGTGGCAGACGGTGGCCCGGCGGTTTGTGAACGGCGTTGGATGGGACACCAGCGACACCATCTGCCCCGCCGGAAGCGGCGTGGATGACGGCATCTGTTACATCAGCGGCGGGGCCGCCTTTGTGGTTCAACCCACCCTGAGTCCACGGGTGAAGGTGGACAGCGCCGGGCGCGCGATCGCGACCTTCATCCAAATGATTCAACAGGCAGACTGCTTTGCCACACCGACCATTGACCCCATTACCGTCAACTATAATTTGACCCTCCCTGCAATCAATTGCATGGACTCCGAGCTCCATGCCAACCTTTTCGACGGGACGAGCTGGCAGAGTCCCATCGATCTTGATCCGGATACCAATTTAGCCGGCACCGGGAGCACCCCCGGCACCCCCGGGAGCGTTGCCCTTCCACAACAACTTATCTGTTTCGTGTCCAGCACGGGGGGACCGGCTACTCGAGGAGATGTCAGCAGCACCGATGCCTGCATAAACGTCAATGAATATGATCTTGCCATGGACAATACGGGCAAGGCCTTTGTTTTGATTAAAACATCCTGGGGATTGAGCGAGGACTTTGGGGTAACACCTCTAAATAATGGGACTTGTAACAACCTAGATACGGGTTCGGCTTGTCTGCCTGATGAGAATGCATTTGAAGCCTATATGGGTGCCGCGATCGTGGGCCGGGAGTTTGATATCGCCACATTGGGAAGTGCCTGTCCATCCTGGACCCAGGCCAACGTTCCAGTCTGCTGGTCTCTCGCCCGCCTGGCCAATTATGGTACTTATCCTGTTGTGACAACTCCGGATAATATAACCTCCATAACGACCCCCACGGCCTTCGGGATCGGGCCGTTTGCCGGGGGCTGTCCCTCCGGGATTTTGATCGACGGTGACGGCACCCCCGGGACAGGGAGAGTGATACTCAACTGCAAATTCAACAATCCCCGGATTGCGATCGAGCCGGATGGGGGCGCGGGCGCGACGGCCGTCGCGGTTTACGAAACTTACGATGGAACGACCTTTGGCATCCAGGCGCATCGTTTTGACGGTACATCCTGGTCTGGGCCCGTGGAGATTGACGCCGGAGGTGGCGATGCGCACGCGCCGCAGATCGCAGTAGACAACGCGGGCAACGGTGTGGCGGTTTGGACCCAGAACGACGGGACCCAATTCCGGATCGAGAGCAACTGCTATGCCAACGACATCGTGGTACTGAACACTTGCGGGGCCCTCGCGACCGGCTGGAAAGGGGCGGAAAATGTGGATGGGGGCGTGATGGGCGAAAGTGCCTATTACAACCCTGTCATCGGTCTTCCCGGCACAGGCGGGGCGGGAAATGCCTTGTCGCTCTTCCTCGGGTGGTCCGTCCTGGACAATTCCACCCGGGTGTTCTACGCCACGGGACCTTAAATGATGGTGGGATTCGTCATGATTAAAAAGACGGTCGCCTTGCCCATCCTTGGTATGGTCCTATACATGATTATGGGTTGCGGAGGATTATCGCGGAATCAAACTTCCGCGTCGGCGCCGGAGGGTTCCCCTACTCAATTCCAGGAAAAAGGTGAGGATCAGGAAATAAACCATCCGCTTTCAGAGAAAATTTATGATTATAATTCGGAAGACGCGGTCTGGATCTACCGTGTCATGCGGCAGAGTCCCCTGAAGGTCGCCCTTTCTCCCGACGACCGCACGCTCTATCTCCTTCGGACCGCGAAGGCGGACGATAACGGGACGCTCCTGATTCTGGATCGGGTGAATTACGGGATCACCGGCCGGGTAGAGATCGGAAAAGTGCCGATCGCGCTGGCCCTGACCCCCGACGGTAAAGAACTGTATGTCGCGAACCATTTGTCGGACACCGTATCAGTGGTGGATACAGCGACACAAAAGGTCATCCAGACGATTCCGGTCGGCCATCGCCCGATCCGGATCGCGATCGCCCCGTCGGGAGACTACGCCTACGTGACGAATCACGGGTCGGACAGCATCTCGATTCTGAACCTGGCGACCCATCTGGTGGACGGGGAAATCCCGGTCGGACATTGGCCCTGCGGGATCGTCTTTGATCCAGAGGGGAAGTACGCCTACGTCGTTCATCACGGCGGGCAGGAGATGGCGGTGATCGAGACCGCCACCTCCCTGATCGTCAAGCGCATCAAGGTCGGAAAGATGCCGATGGGGTTGGGAATCACCCCGGACGGCCGGACGATCCTCGTGGCGAACGAGGGTTCCGATACGATCTCGGTCGTGGACACGGCCCGGCTCGAAGTCGTGAAAACCGTTTCCGTTGGTGAAGGTCCGGTCGAGGTGAGCTTCAGCCCGGACGGGAAGGCCGCGTATGTCATCCATGCCCGGTCCAACGACCTGTCGGTGATCGATACGAACGAAGGGCGGGTGGTCGCGACGCTCCCGGTGGGTCATTTCCCGGGCTCGATGGCGCTGACGGCCGACGGCCGGTTTCTCTATGTCACCCATGAGGGGCGGAGCGATGTCACCCTGATGGATACCGAAAAGAAGAGCGTGGTCGGCCAATACGACAAGGTTCCGCTTTAGGCGTAATCGATGGGGGAAAGAAAAATGAAAAGGGGCGAATTGATCTTTTCAAGTCTCGTCATCCTGACGGTTGCGGTTGGAGGGCTGGCCGGCTGCGGCACGACTTCCGATTCGGCGAAGAAGCCATACGCGTCCGAGAACTGGATGCTGAAGGGCCCGGATGCCGACAAGGATGAGGCGATGTGGAGCGCGATCCGTCAGGAGCCGCTTCGCGTGGTGGCGGGTCCGTCGGACCAGCAGCTCTATCTCCTCCGGGCCAAGGCGGGCGAGGGGATGCTCTTGCAGGTGGACCGTCGGTCCCGGCAGGCGGTGAGCCATGTGGCCGTGGGGAGCGCCCCGATCTTCATGGCGATCTCGGCCGACGGGAAGGAGGGCTACGTGGCCAATCATCTTTCCGATTCGGTCTCGGTCGTCGACCTCGCCGCGCAACGGGTGACGGCGACGATCCCGGTCGGGCGCAATCCGATGCGTGCGGCCCTGACCCCTTCCGGGAAATTTCTCTACGTCAGCAACCACGGATCGGATGATCTCTCCATCATCGATACGGCCTCCAATCGGGTCGTCCGGACCATCCCGGTGGGCAGCCGCCCCTGCGGGATCGCCTTTTCGCCAGACGGCCGCTTCGCCTACGTCGTCGATCACGGGTTCACCGACATGGCCGTGATCGATACCGTGTCGGATAAAATCCTCCGGCGGGTCGAGGTCGGCCAGGCGCCCATGGCCGTCGCCGTGACGCCGGACGGAAGGCGGGCCTACGTCGCCAACGACGGGGCGAACAGCGTCGCGGTCGTGGACCTGACGAGCTTTGAGGTCACCCGGTCCATCCCGGTGGGAGAGGGGCCGATGGAAATCGCCCTCACGCCGGACGGGAAGACCGCCTATGTATTAAACCAACACTCCAGCACCCTTTCTCTGATCGACACGGCCACCGGGACGGTCCGGAAGACCCTGGACGCGGGTACGTCGCCGCGGTCCATCGCCCTTTCGGCCGACGGGAAGAACGTCTTCCTCACGAATTACGGCGAGGAGAATCTCTCGGTGATCGATACCGCGGGACAACGGGTGGTGCAGCATTACCGAATCCCCTTGATGTAATGGCCTCCATTGATTCTCTCAGCCCTTCCGGAATCGGACATCGACGACATTGTTCAGCGCGGCCTTCGCGGCTCCGGCGGCTGAGTTTTGACCCGGCTAAGGCTCGGCCGCTCAATTTTCCGAAGGGGCTTAGCGGAAAATTGACCCTTCGGGCCGCGTCCTTCGCCGAGCCGGGTGCCCAAACCTCAGCCGAGGTCGCTGCTCGGGCCGGTGCTGAACAAGTGTCGCCATGCCGGCGACTTCTCCGGATTTTAATCCTCGTCCCGCTCCTGTCCGGCTGCTGGGGTTCCCCCTCCAACGAAATTTCGAGCACCTTCGACCTCAAGGCGATCGCGGTTGATCCCGTCACGCCGACCACGCTCTATGTGGCTACCGACGGCGGCGGCGTCGTCAAGAGCACCGACGGGGGCAGTACCTGGGCGCCGATCAACAACGGGCTGATCGACCTCAAGGTCACCTCCCTGGCGATCGACTGGTTCACGCCGTCCCGTATCTATGCCGGCACGGAAAACGGGGGAATTTTTTCAAGCTTTGATTCCGGAGAGACCTGGTCGGCTCCGGTCGGGGCAACCCCGATCACGGACATACGCGGGATCGTCATCGACCGTAACTCCTGTCCGGCCAACTCACCCCCCTGCCGGGGAATTTATGTGGCCAGCCAGACGAGCGGGGTCTGGGGGAGCATTGATGGGGGGTCCACCTACACCCAAATCAATCAAAGCCTACCCAACCCGGCCGTCACCGCGATCGCTATTTATCCCAACCTTATCCAAGATACGACCGGCAGCCATCTGTATATCGGAACGGATGGAGGCGGATTTTTCCGTCGCGGAACCACCGAGGCCCAATGGAACGAGGCCACCCCCGGCCTGAAGGCGCTGACGCAGGAGGAAATTGTCTCTCTGGCCGTGAATCCGCAACTGGAGTCCGAGCTGTACGTGGGGACGAGCGGGGGGGAGGCTGGTTCGGGCGGCAGCGGGATTTACAAGAGCACGGATTCGGGGACCACTTTTAACCTTTCCTACGATCCCAAATTCAAGTTCACGATCTTTTTTGTGGTGCCGTTGATCGGTCCCAACACGACGGACCTGACCCTCTACGCGGGTTCCGACGGGATCGTTCGGAGCGTGGATCGGGGGGGCTTTTGGTGTATCCTATTGGACTGCTCGACGCCTTTGGAAATCCTTCAACCCGGCCTCACGGCCTTCGCGGTGGCGGATTACATGAAGACCGATATCGACCATACCACCTTTTACGCCGCGCTATTCAATCGACAGTTCATCAAAACGACCGACGGCGGACAGACCTGGACGACGCTGAGGGTTCAGTAATCGGTGACATCATAGGGGCTCGCGTCGCCCCCTCCGATAACGGAGCCTCCCCCTCCCGCTCGCTTTGCTCGCTGGATAACTACGGATGCGCCTCGGCCCAGTTGGCGCCGACGCCGATGTCGACCTTGAGCGGCACGGCCAGCGGCATCACGCCCTCCATCTCGGCCCGCACCAGCCCTTCGATCGGCTCGATTTCTCCTTCCGGAACTTCGAAGATCAATTCATCATGGATCTGGAGCAGCATCCGGGCGCGATATCCTTCCTTTTTCAATCGATGAGCAATACGAATCATCGCCAGCTTGATCAGATCGGCGGCGCTGCCTTGGATCGGCGTGTTGATCGCGGTGCGCTCGCCCAGACCCCGCACGGCCGGCGTTTCACCGGCCAGCTCCGGAATCGGACGGCGTCTTGAGAAGATCGTCGTGACGTAGCCCCGTTCCCTCGCCTCCCCGATCGTCTTTTCGATGAAACGGCGGACCCCGCTGTAGAGATCCAGATACCGGTCGATGTATTGCTTGGCCTCCGACTGGGAGACGCCCAGCGTTGTGGACAGGCCGTAGGGGCTGATACCGTAGATGATCCCGAAATTCACCGTCTTGGCGGTGCGCCGCATTTCGGGGGTGATTTGGTCCGGCGACAATCCGAAGATCTGCACCGCGGTCGTCGTGTGAATATCTTCCCCGCGTTGAAAGGCCGACAGGAGGTTGGGGTCCTCCGAAAGATGGGCCAGGATGCGGAGCTCGACCTGGTTGTAATCGGCCGAAAGCAGTCGGCATCCTTTTTCCGCGATAAAGGCGCGGCGGATCCGCGGACCCCATTCGCCCTTGACCGGGATGTTCTGGAGGTTCGGCTCGCTGCTGGAGAGGCGGCCGGTGGCGGCCACGGTCTGGTTCAGCGACGTATGAAGACGCCGGGTCTCGGGATGGACGAGTCGAGGGAGCGCATCGATATAGGTCGATTTGAGCTTGGTCAATTGCCGGTAGTTGAGAATCTCGGCCGGGAGCTCATGCTGAAGGGCGAGCTGCTGCAGGACCTCTTCGTTGGTGGAGTAACCCGTTTTTGTCTTCTTGACGGGTTTCAAACCGAGCCGGTCGAAAAGAATCTCGGCCAGCTGTTTCGGGGAGTTCAGATTAAATTCCGCTCCGGCCAGGGCTTGGATCCGCTCCACCATTCCCGAGAGTTGGGTTTCCAGTTCTTTTGAGAGGGCCGAAAGCCGGTCGACGTCGAGCTTGATGCCGATCTCTTCCATCTCGGCCAGGACCGGCACCAGCGGCATCTCGATCTCGTCAAACAGGCGGTCCAGACCCTGTTCGTGAAGGAGCGGCCGGAGGGTGAAGTCCAGTTGCAGAAGGGCCGACGTTCGCTCGCCCGCGGCCGCAGCCATGAGCTCGACGGGTGTTTCCGGCGTAAGAGGCGAGTCCAGTTCGGGCAAGCGGAGGCCGAGTCGATCCATCGCGACGGTTTCAAGGCTGTGGTCCCGGCGATTGGGGTTTAAAAGATAGGATTCGATCATGGTGTCGGAGGCCGGCCCTTCGATCGAGAGGCCGCTCTGATGGCAGGTCAGCAGGGCGGCTTTGAGGTCATGACCGACCTTTCGAATCGAGGGGTCCGAAAGCAGAGGTCGAAGCCGTTCGATGACGGCGCGACTCGCCGGCGTCGTCGGGATCCCCAGATAGTGATGGCTCATTGGGATATAATAAACGCGGTCCGATATCGCCAGGGAAATTCCGAGAACCGCGGACCGATCCCGACCGGGAGCATGATTCGTTCCGGAAGTCCCTCCCGCCGAAGGGACCGCACCGTCCGGAAGGGTCCAGAAACCGACTCCGATGGCTTTTGCGGAGAATAAGAAGCGCATCATCTCGCCAAGCGACTCGTCGGACCCGGGAATCTCCACCCGGCCCGACCCGGAAGCGGCCCGACCGGGCTCGCCGGAGTCGGCGGGCGCTTCGATCCGTTTGAGCAGGCTGCCGAACTCCAGCTCGAGAAACAGCCGGGTCACCGCATCCGTGTCCGCTTCGGTCCGATGAAACCGGTCGAGGTTCAGCTCGACCGGGCAGTCCCGTTTGATCTGCGCCAGCTGGCGGCTTAAGCGGGCCTGCTCGGCGAACGCGCGAAGGTTTTCGCGGAGTTTGGGTTTTTCAAGGTCCTCAAGATGGGCCAGTAGATTTTCGATCGAACCGAAACGCCGGATGAGATCCACGGCCGTTTTCTCCCCGATCCCCGGGACGCCCGGGATGTTGTCGATCGAGTCGCCCATCAGTCCCATGATCTCGACGACCCGGTCCGGCTCGACCCCGAAACGTTCCTGAACATCCGGCGTCCGGTACACCTTTTCCTTCATCGTGTCGTACACGGAGGTCCGCCCTGAGATCAGTTGGAACATGTCCTTGTCGCCGCTGACGATCGTCACGTCCAGTCCGGCCTCCTCCGCCTGGCGGGCCAGCGTGCCGATCAGATCGTCCGCCTCAAATCCCTCCTGAAGGAGGGCGGGGATGCGGAAGGCCTCCACCACGCGGTGGATATACGGGATCTGGCGGCTCAGAGAGTCGGGCATCTCCGGCCGCTGGGCCTTGTATTCCCGGTATTCCGTGTGCCGGAGGGTGGGGCCTTTGGCGTCGAAAGCCACCGCGAGGTAGTCCGGCCGTTGGTCGCGGACGATTTTCAACAGCATCGTCGTGAAGCCGTAGATGGCGTTGGTCGGAAGGCCTTTCGAGGTGGAGAGGTTTCGAATGGCAAAGTAGGCCCGGTAGATGTAGGAGTGGCCGTCGATAAGAAAAAGGCGGGGCCGTTTGCTTCCTTTGAGGTCGGTCTGGACGGACATGGATATTCTCCGGACGAGACAGGCAGGTGAGGCTATTTCTTCAGAAGACTCCGGATCTGGCTTTTCAGTCGTTCGTTGAACTCGTGCATCTTCCGGTACTGGTCCGGGTACCGTTTCTCGACCCGATTGAGGAGGTCCTTTGCAAACCGGTTCTCTTTTGAGAGCACCAGAAGACCGATCAGGAGAAATAAAATACCTTGAAGAACCGGCAGGAAGAGGCCGATAATTCCGAGCAGGATAAAACTCCATCCGACCAAGTGAATCAGGGTTTTTCTGGCCAGGGCCATCATCGGCGCCCGTTTCCTCCCATCGATCAAATGCCGGCCTATCGTACCACTCTCAAAGGACCAATTCAACTGCCGTGTCCTTTATTCCTTTTGGATTCCGGCGCGCGATCGTGTACAATATCGTGGCCTCAACATGAACGATCAAGCCATTCATTCCATCGTCCGAATTCTTAAACGAGAGATCCGAAAGTGGCGGGTTCCCATCGTCGGGGTAGTGGCCGACCGATCGAACGATCCGTATCAGGTCTTGATCTCCTGTCTCTTGAGCCTTCGGACACAAGACAGCACGACGGCGCAGGCGACGGAGCGCTTGTTTCGCCTGGCGAAGACCCCGGAGGAAATGGTCCGGTTGTCTCCCCAAACGATACGGAAGGCCATCTATCCCGTCGGCTTTTACCGGACCAAGGCCCGGACCCTCCTTTCGGTCAGCCGGGACCTCATTCGGCGGTATGACGCGAGGGTTCCGGATGTACTGGAGGAACTGCTTACCTTAAAGGGGGTCGGGCGCAAGACGGCAAACCTGGTTGTAACCCTGGGGTTTCGGAAACACGGGATCTGCGTGGACACCCATGTCCATCGAATCAGCAATCGACTGGGCTATGTGAAGACGAAGACCCCGGAAGAAACCGAAATGGCCCTCCGGGAAAAACTTCCCAAGCGCTATTGGATTATCTTTAACGATCTTCTGGTGACCTACGGGCAGAATCTTTGCAAGCCGATTTCGCCCTACTGCAGCCGGTGTACGATTGCAAGCTACTGCGATCGCGTGGGGGTCGGACGCAGCCGGTAAAGGTTATCCTCTATAAGTATCTGCCCAGCGGGCAACGCGAGCCTGAGGGGGACGCCCCATCGGGCTTCGCCGGCCTGCCCTCTGCGGTTTGCAGCAGTCGTTGAGGGGGAGACCCGAGGCCCTAGGATGGATCAAGATCGGCTGTCGTCGGCCGAGGGCGGAATCTCCGAGCTTTTTTGGAGAAGTTGTTTGTACTGATGAAGAATTTTTTGGGTGTACCCGGGTGGAAGGTTTTCGCCCCGGTCCATGAATGCCGCGACGCGAGTCGGCCCGTAGTTGTACGCGGTCAGGGCCAGCCTCAGATCGCCGAACCGCTGATGGAGCAAGGCGAGATACTGGATTCCCAGCTTGATGTTGAGTTGGGGATCGTAGAGGGACTTCACGCTTCGGAGGGGCATCTGATTGATCTCGGCCATCTCTTGTCCCGTCAAGGGTTCAATCTGCATTAAACCGATTGCGCCCTTACGGGAGTACGCCCATCGATAAAAGGAGCTTTCGGTCATGATCAACGAAACGATCAATTCAGGAGCGTAACCGTATCGAAGACTCTCTTGGTAAATCAGTTTGGCCAGTCGTTCTTCATCTTCAACCGGGAGTCCCGAATGAAAATCGTGAAGGATCTGGTGGATTTTGGAGATCCGCTTGAAGGCGGTGGGTTCCGTAAGCGAAATGGTCTTCGCCTGACGGATCTGATCCGTCATAGCCGCCCGGTCGTAGTTGATCCACCAATCGGAAAAGGAGTAGGCCGCCGCCGCGGCCTCGTTTGGAGATGACAACGCGGGAGATTGTACCGACTGGACCGGGCGACCCTGGGTCAATCCAACCAAAATCATCGACTGAATCACGATGCCCAGAAACAGACCGGTGCGAATCGGCAACGAATTGGGTCTCGATGGATTGTTTCCGGCCGCCATGCTCATAGTGGCTCCCTCCGTGAAGGGGATGATTTCATCCCCTGGTAAAACCATCTGACTGAGGCCCTATAAATAGACCCCGCCTGTCGATCTGTACCGATTAGAAAAGAAGAAAGAAGATAAGAATCAGATGACGTACGAAGGAGGCACTGGAAAGGACAAAAGAGAATGAATACCTGAACTGGAAATTAGAATAGCACAGTTCATTACCCGTTGTAAAGCAAAAAATGAAAAAATTTACTTTCCATGAGATAACCCTTTGTTAGAAAACAGTTCTTTGTGCTTGATGAGATAATAAACGACGACAACATTGAGGATCAGGACCGCGACACGGACAACCGAGGGCCGAAAAACCACTTCGTAAATCTCCAAAGGAATCAATAAACCGGTTGCAATGGCCGTTAGGTACTCCGCCCACCGTTTCCGTTTATGGAGACCGTAGGCCTCCACCCAACTCAAGATTCCGTAAAGAAACATCCCGATCGAGACCTCCACCAACAGGGTGGTCTTCACCATTCCGGCCTTGCTGAGGAGGAGGTTGATATAATGCTTGTCCACGTCGAGATTCAGATCCTGGGCCAGTTTCTTCGACAGGTGATCGAGGTCTTTGTTGATCAGGCTCAGCAGGCCGGCTGAGAGAAGTATGAGGAGCAGGCCTTTGATGCTCAACTCCCATATGATCACTTTAAGAAACCAGTCCCGCTTGGCCATATTCTGGGGGATCCTTCGAACCTGGGAAATAAAATTAAGGGGTAGATGATACCAAGCGGCAGCCTGGAAAGGCAAGTGAAATGAATCCTCGCAATGATCCGATGACAGGGGTGCGAAGGATTAGGGGGTCGATGGCGATGACGGAGGTAATTTCATGAGGTATTCTTCAATCTGCGCCTTGTCCTGGGGGAGAAGGTCTGTGAACTTGATTCCCATCCCGGATACGACTTTGCCGGTTCCCTTTTTGACATCATAAGTCCAGACCACCTTTCCCGTGGCTTCAATTCTGACGTTAATATCGGGCAGCATAAAAGTGAGGTGGATCTGGGATTGGATGGGGAGGGGAGTTGCGGTCTCGATGAAGACGCCTCCTCGGCTCAGGTTGGTCACGTAATTTGAAACAAAGATGCCTTTTGTCGAGAAATCCACCTTGATCTTGACATCGAAGCGAGGATCCTTTCTTCGATCGCGGCCGGATTGTTGAGTCATGGGCAAACCACTGCTATGAGGCCATCCAAGCGCAGCGATTTTTTTTCCTTTCGGACTGAAGCAGCCAGCGTTTGATGTGGAGTCCCCCGGTAAAACCGCCGAGATTTCCATCGGCACCGATGACCCGGTGGCAGGGAATCAAGACCGCGACCGGATTATTTCCGCAGGCACCTCCCACGGCACGGGAGCTCCGGGGATGACCGATGCTTTGGGCCACCGATCGATAACTGCGTGTCTGTCCGTAGGGAATGCGCCGGAGCGATCGCCAGACCTTTTGCTGAAAAGGGGTTCCTTCCAACAGGTCGATTCTCGTGTTGAATCGCACGGGTTTCCCTGATAAATAGGCCTGCAGTCGAGCCGCTAGATCCCGAAATGAATGATCACGGCGGAGGATCGGACGACGAAACTCGCGCCGAAGTTTTCTGCGAAAGGCTGATTCACCGGTGACATTCAGTGAGAGCCGGCAGAGGCCCTTTGGGGTGGCGGCCAACCCGATCGTTCCGATTGGCGAGGAATAAAGTGCGTAGGTGATGATGGCGGAAGGCGGCGTTTTACGGCCAGAAGCCCTTTGCACCGAATGACCTCCCTCCACTGGTTCAGACGACGTACGTCAACCAGGATTGATGGACCGGATCTTTGCCGGCCACAGCGTCAAAAAATAAATTTTGGAGAAGCTTGGTCACGTCACCCGGTTTTCCGGTGCCGATCACCCGACCGTCCACTTCGCGAATCGGAGTGACCTCGGCCGCGGTGCCCGTGAAAAACGCCTCCTCGGCGATATAGATCTCATCGCGAGTGAACCGTTCCTGCGCCACGGGAATACCCTTTTCTTGCGCCAATTGGATGATGCTGTTGCGTGTGATTCCCTCCAGGATGGAGGTCAGCGGTGTCGTCTTCAGTGTCCCGTTCCGGACGATAAAGATGTTCTCCCCGGGTCCCTCGGCGACGTAGCCGTCCGCATCCAGCAGGATCGCTTCGTCGTAACCGGCCTCTTTGGCTTCCCGCTTGGCCCATTGAGAATTCGCGTAATAGGATGTGACCTTGGCGCGCGTCATACTGATATTGACGTGGTGCCGCGTGAAGGACGAGATCTTGGCGCGGATGCCGTTGCGGATCCCCTCGTCTCCGAGATAGGTGCCCCAAGGCCATGCGGCGATGGCGATTTGAATCGGATTGTTCTGGACATAAAGGCCCATCTCTCCATAACCGATAAAGACGATCGGCCGGATGTAGCACTCCTCAAGCCGGTTGATCTTTACCGTACCGAGTACGGCCTCCTCGATTTCCTTGGAGGAATAGGGGATCTTGATCTGGACGATCTGGGCCGAGTCGAAAAGCCGTTTCACATGCTCCTTCAACCGAAAGACCGCGGAGCCTTTTTGCCCTTTATAGCAGCGCAGGCCTTCGAACACCCCCAGACCGTAGTGGAGCGTGTGGGTCAGTACATGGACCTGGGCGTCTTTCCAGTCGATATAGCGCCCGTCCATCCATATTTTGGATGTTTCCTGAATCACGCGTGTTCCTCGAATTGAAAAAATCAGCGGAAACGCCCGACAAGAATGAAGCCCAATATAACAACCCCGGAGGGGTTTGTCAATATAGGACGCTCTGGAAGGGACTCACACGGAGTTGATTCAAATCGCTTGACAATCTTTGATGCTTTGTGGTATTAAACTCGTTCACCATTTGATGGAGTCGTGCGATGTATGCCATTATTGAAACAGGCGGTAAACAGTACCGGGTGGCCCCGGGTGAGACCGTGGAGGTCGAAGCCTTGGAAGGAAAAGTGGGCGACACCGTTTCCCTTTCCCGTGTCCTGATGATGCAGGCGGAGAAGGGGCCCCGGATCGGGACCCCGGTGATTCCGGGGGCGGTCGTCAAGGCGGAAGTGGTGGCTCAGGGCCGCCAGTCCAAGGTGGTGGTTTTTAAAAAAATGCGGCGGAAAAATTATCGGCGGACGAAGGGGCATCGTCAGGACTTTACGCGGCTCAAAATAACCGAGATCCAGTCGGCCTGACACCGGAGAGGAGTTTTAAGCGATGGCACATAAGAAAGGACAGGGATCCACTCAGAACGGCCGTGACAGTCAATCCAAACGCCTTGGCGTCAAGGCCTTTGGAGGACAGGTGGTTCCGGCGGGAACCATTCTCGTTCGGCAGCGGGGCACACGGTTTCATCCGGGATTCAATGTCGGCACCGGAAGCGATCACACCCTATTTGCCAAGGTGACCGGGGTGGTCAAGTTTGAGAGTCGGACGGGGGATCGCAAAAAGATCAGCGTCTACCCGGTACCGGAACCGGCCCGTTAGACCGCGCGTCCGGTTTCCGTTTTAAGGGCTCGCGTCGCCGCCATCATCTATGGAGGCCCGTCCGGCAAGGCATGAGGTTGTCCTCCGATGCCCCCGCCCCTCGCGCTCGGCCGGGCCAAGCCCGATCCCCGCAATCATAGGCGAAGCCCAATGGAGCCTCCCCCTCTTGCTCGCTGGGTAGATACCCATGGACCTGCACAGGATGTACTTGACGGAGGCTCTATCCAGGACTTGGCCCCTCCTGTTCCCATCCAAAACCTGGACCCATCGTTGAATTTGTGTTTGTCGATCAGGTCAAAATATTCGTTAAGGCCGGGGATGGCGGCGACGGTTGCGTCGGCTTCCGACGGGAGAAATACGTCCCTCGGGGGGGTCCCAACGGCGGCGATGGCGGAGACGGAGGGGATATTGTTCTCCGCGCCACCGGTCAGCTTCGAACCCTTCTGGATCTGCGATATCAGCAGCACTACCTGGTTCCGCATGCCGAGCACGGCCAGGGCAAAAATCGTCACGGTCGCAACAGTCCGCCCTTCATCATTCCGGTGCCGTGCGGGACGGTTGTCCGGGATGCCGAGTCCATGGAAGAGCAGGCCGACCTGACCGAAGAAGGCCAGGAACGGATCGTGGCCCGCGGCGGTCGGGGCGGGCGGGGCAATGCGGCCTTCGCAACCTCGACGAATCGTGCGCCCCGCCGTGCGGAAAAGGGGAGGCCCGGTGAAGAGCGCTGGTTGTTGCTGGAACTCAAACTTCTGGCGGATGTGGGACTAGTCGGTTTTCCCAATGCCGGAAAGTCAACGCTGATCTCGCGGATTTCATCGGCCCGACCCAAGATCGCCGATTATCCGTTCACGACCCTGACCCCTCAACTCGGCGTGGTGTCCGAGGAGGACCGCGGGAGTTTCGTCGTGGCGGATATCCCCGGCTTGATCGAAGGGGCTCACACCGGAAAGGGATTGGGCCACCGGTTCCTTCGGCATATCGAGCGCAACGTCTTTCTGCTCTACCTGATCGACATCGGGGAGTCGGCCGAGAAGGAGCCCGTGGAAAGTTTCGAGATTCTCCGACGGGAATTGAAGGCGTACAATCCGGATTTGCTGGAAAAGCCGTTTGCGGTCGCGGCGACCAAGCTGGACATTCGGGGAGACGGAAACCGGCTCAAGCACCTTGTCGCGTTTTGTCGGCGGAAAAAATATCCCTGCTGGCCCGTGTCGGCCGTGACCGGCCAGGGAATTCCCGATCTCATCCGATTTTTGGGTGACCGGGTCCGGGCCTTGCGAATGCGGGTTTCCGGCCCCACGTCCCCATCGGAGAAGGCCTAATGGACCCAAATCGGACCCATAACCTCCGGACTGTCAGACGGCTCGTCGTGAAGGTCGGAAGCAGCCTGATCGCCTCGAGGGATCACGGCCTGGACCACCATCGGCTGGAGACCTTGGCCCACGAGATGGCCGATCTCAAGCGCCAGGGGTATGAGGTTGTGATCGTCTCATCCGGCGCGATTCTTTCCGGACTGGAGAAACTGGGAATAACGCAGCGGCCCAAAAACCTGCCGGTCAAACAAGCGGCCGCGGCGGTCGGCCAGAGCCGCTTGATCTGGGCGTACGAAAAGGCCTTTGAGGCCCGAGGGTTGAAAGTGGCCCAGGTTCTTTTAACCCAGGAAGACCTCGCCGACCGGAAACGTTTTCTAAATTCGCGCAACACACTCACGACCCTGTTGGAATACGACGTCATCCCCGTCATCAATGAGAATGACACGGTGGCGGTGGAAGAGATACAGTTCGGGGACAACGACAACTTGGCCGGACTGGTGACCCATCTGATCGACGCGCAGCTCCTGGTGATCCTCTCCGATGTCGAGGGGTTGTTTACCGATGATCCCCGCCGCGATCCCGATGCGCAGCTCATCCCGATCGTCCATCAGGTCGATGCGGAAACGGTGCGACGGGCCCAGGATACATCGACGCAGGAAGGAACCGGCGGCATGCGCTCCAAGGTTCAGACGGCGCGCGACGTGGCGACCTATGGGGTGGCGACCGTGATCGCAAGCGGCCGGCGGCCCGGTGTGCTGACCGAAATCCTGAAAGGAAATCCGATCGGAACCTTGTTTCTTCCACATCAGGGCCGGCGCACCAGTCGGAAGCACTGGATCGCCTTTACGAGCCGGACCAAGGGACGGTTATCGCTCGATGCCGGTGCGGTGGAAGCCCTGGCCGTCAAGGGAAAGAGCCTTCTCCCTTCCGGGATTGTCCGCGTGGAGGGCCGTTTTAAGGCCGGAGATACCGTGAGCTGCGTTGATCCGCAAGGGCGGGAAGTGGCCAAGGGGTTGGTCAATTATGCATCCGATGATGTCGAAAAGATCCGAGGGGCTAAAACGGCGGAGATTTCCAAGATCTTGGGACGCAACGATTACGATGAAGTGATCCATCGGGACAACCTGGTGGTATTGTAGGGGGAATACATGGATATCCGTGCCTATGTGACCGAGAAGGCGACGAGGGCCCGGGCCGCGGCCCGAAGATTGGCCACGGTTTCTTCGACCCTCAAGAACGCCGCGCTTCTAAAAATGGCCGACGCGCTGGCGGCCCAAACACCCGCGCTTCTAAGCGCCAACGCCAAAGACCTGGCCGAGGCGGAACGCCGCGGGCTCTCCAAGACCATGATTGATCGGCTGACCATGAACGCGAAACGGATCGGCGAGATGGCCGCCGGTCTTCGGGATGTGGCGGCGCTTCCGGATCCGGTCGGGGAAACGGTTAAAATGGTCCGGCGCCCGAACGGGATGCAAGTGGGTCGCGTCCGCGTTCCGATCGGGGTGATCGGGATCGTGTATGAGTCGCGGCCCAATGTCACGGCCGATGCCGCGAGCCTCTGCCTCAAGGCCGGCAACGCCGTGGTGCTTCGCGGCGGTTCCGAAGCGGTTCATTCCAATGCGGCGATCGTTCAAATCCTCTCCGAGACCGGAACCGAGGTCGGGCTTCCCGAAGGGAGCATCGGATTTCTCGATCATCCGGACCGACAGGCCGTGATGGAGATGCTGAAACTGGATGCGCTGATCGATCTTATCATTCCCCGCGGCGGGGAGGCTCTCATGAAGACCGTGACGGAGCATTCCCGGATTCCCGTCATCAAGCATGACAAAGGGCTTTGCCATACGTATGTGGACGAGGGCGCGGACCTTTCGATGGCGCGGGCGATCTGCTTCAACGCCAAGGTCCAGCGGCCGGGTACCTGCAACGCGATGGAGACCCTGCTGGTGCACGAAAGCGTCGCGTCGGCCTTCCTGCCCGGGATGGTCCGATCGTTTCAGGAAGCCGGGGTTGAGGTCCGCGGCTGCACCAGGACCCGCGCGATCGTTTCCGGGATTAAGGAGGCGAGCGAAGAGGACTGGACGACCGAATATCTGGATCTGATTCTATCGGTGAGGGTCGTCGAAAACATCGATGAAGCGATGGAGCACATCGCCCGGTACGGATCCCAGCATTCCGAAGCCATTGTCACGCGGGATTACGGGCGGGCCCGACGGTTCCTGAACGAGGTGGACGCCTGCGCCGTCTTCGTCAACGCCTCAACGCGGCTGAACGATGGATACCAGTTCGGACTGGGCGCCGAAATCGGGATCTCGACCAGCCGGATCCATGCCCGAGGCCCGATGGGCCTGGAAGAGCTCACCACCACAAAGTATATCGTGCTGGGTGAAGGGCAGTTGAGGGAGTGAGAGGGGCCTTGCGCGTCGGCATCTTCGGCGGAACCTTTAATCCCATTCATCGGGGGCATCTGGCGATCGCGGAGGAAGTTCGAAAAGCCGTCGGGTTGGACCGCATCCTTCTGATTCCGGCCGGCCGCCCGCCGCACAAGACCGGCCAGATGATTCCGTCGGCCAAACACCGCCTGGAAATGGTCCGCCTTGCGGTCCGGGGGCATCCCGATCTGGGGGTATCCGATCTGGAAGTAAGACGCCGAGGCAAATCCTACACGATCGATACCGTCAAAACTTTGGAGCGGAATTATCCCCAAGGGACCGAATTTTTCTTGATCCTGGGACTGGACGCGTTTTTGGACTTTTCCACATGGCGCTCGCCGGACGAACTCAAGGCGCGATGCCATCTGGTGGTGGTCTCGCGCCCCGGTTTTCTTTTCGCCGATTTGATTCGTTCAAACGATCTGCGCCGACCCGACCAAAAACCTCTGCGAGCATTGGATCGTGGGCGGCGAGACCGGTATGACCTTCCCCTGACTCCCGCCACCCGTCTGATCCTGATCCGCGTGAAGGCTCACGACGTCTCGGCCACCCAGATTCGGGATCATCTTTCCGGTGGAAAACGGCTTAAAAACCTCTTGCCACCCCTCGTCGAATCCTATATAATCAAAAATCATTTGTACGGAGGCGCTATCCACTCGTCCTGAAGAAAAATCTTCAGGGTTCATCGGAGCATCGACAGTCGATTCTCGAGAAAAAAGTTTGCGGGCTGCCCAGGCCGCTCTGGAAAAAAAGGCGTCCGATCTGATCGTGTTCAAGGTCGGGGGATTGACGACGGTCGCGGACTATTTCGTGATTTGCTCGGCCGATTCCCAACGACAGGTCCGGGCGATCCGGGATCATATTGACGACACGCTGTCTCAACGGGGTTGCCATCTTTTCAGCACGGAGGGCGAAGCGACCGGCCGCTGGGTCTTGATGGACTACAGCGATATTGTCGTTCATATATTCAAGGAGGAGATCCGGTCCTTTTATGCCCTTGAGCGACTGTGGGGCGACGCCCCCCGGTTGGATTTGAAGAGGGAGCTTCAAGCGGGATTCGAACGGCACGTCGGCAAGGTGAAGGCGGCTAGAGGAGGAGGAAGGCTGCGCGCGAATAAAGGCTGATGTATGCGTCTGATTGTTTTAAGTCTGGGTTTTGTCCTTTTAACCGCCTGCGTGGGCTGGCTGGCTTATTTTAATCCCGGTCATACGACCCTCCGTCTCTCACCTGAATTATTCCTGGATGTTCCAACCGTGGCCTTGGTCCTTTTGTCCATGGCCTTCGGGGGCCTGTTTGCGATCCTCTCCGCCGGTTTTGCCGAGATCAAACACCTGTTCCGCGGCTGGCGACAGGCGAGAATCAAGCAACGGGACGACCGAATCCACGAACTGCTGCGCTCGGCGATCAATGCCAAGGTCTCGAAGCGATTTGAAGACGCGATCGGCCTGTTTCAAAAAATCCTCTTGTTAAATCCGAATCACGTCCCGGCCCTCCTGCGGTTGGGGAATCTGTACCGCGCTCAGGGCAACCTGACCGAGGCGATCCGACTTCACCGCAAGGCCCGGAGCCTGGAGGAAAACAACATGGAGATCCTCCTGGCCCTGGCGAAGGATCTCGAGGAATCCAAGCGGTTGGATGAGGCGGTGCAGATGCTTCAGGAGATGCGGCGGCAAACCGGGAACGCCCTGACCGTGCTCATCCATCTCCGGGATCTTTTCGTCAAGCTGGCCCGGTGGGAGGAAGCCCATGACGTTCAGGAGAAGATCCTTCAAGGATCGTTGCGTCCGGGGGAATTGAAGGGCGAGCAGGCGTGGTTTGAAGGGATCAAGTATGAGGTCGGCCGCCAGTTGCTTGGGAAGGGCGAGCGGGACCGCGCCAGGCGATATTTCCGGGGGGCGATCAAGCTGAACCGCGGTTTCATCCCCGGCTACATGGGCCTGGGGGAGATTCTGGTGGACGAGGGCAAGTTGAAGGAGGCCGGCGAGCTTTGGGAAAAGGCCTACGAGATGACCTCCAGCATCCTTCTGCTTCATCGGTTGGAGGATCTTTATCTGGAGTTGGACCAACCGGCCCGCGTCCTCGATCTATACCAGGAGGCCGTCAACCGGGACCCCGAAAACCGAATCCTCCGGTTTTATCTCGGGAAACTTTACTACCGCCTTGAAATGGTGGATGAGGCCTTTGATATCCTGGTCGCCCTGGATCCCGGCCATGACAAAATTCCCGACCTCCACAAGCTCCTGGGAAATCTTTATCTTCGGAAGGGAAACGTGGAAGCGGCCGTGGACGAGTTTAAAAAAGCCCTCGGTCTCAAAAAACGCGTGCTGGTTCCCTACTACTGCCCGCTCTGTGATTATCACACGCCCCAATGGTCCGGCCGTTGTCCGCGCTGCGGTCACTGGAACAGTTTTGAGGCCTCACCCATCATGGGCGAGTGGTCCCCTTCCCGAATTGTACCCAAGGCGGAGCCCGTGTAGCGCGCGGGTGACCGTGCGATCGCAATCTCGAATCGAATTTTCGCAAGAAAAGGAGGACGAATGATATTTCAAATCCTAGCGGACAAAGCCTTGCGCGGCGAGTGTTTGACCCGGGAAGAAGCCCGAACCGTTCTGAAGGCGTCCGATGACCGGGTGCCCGATCTCATCCAGGCCGCCTGGAGAGTTCGGTTTGCGAATTCCGGCCGCCGGGTCAAACTCCATATGCTGATTAACGCCAAAAGCGGCCTCTGCGAGGAGGACTGCCACTACTGCTCCCAGTCCCGCCCCTCGACGGCCGACGTTGAGTCCTACCCCCTGCTATCGGAGAAAGATATTTTGGGCGGCGCCCGGCGTGCGGTAGCGGCCAAGGCGCTCCGGTACTGCATCGTGATCAGCGGCCGCGGACCGCGCCCGAAAGAGATGGTCCAAATCGCGTCGGCCGTCCGGACGATCAAGCGGGAAACGCCGCTGTCGCTCTGCTGTTCGTTGGGGCTGTTGACCCGGGAGGATGCCAAAACCCTCAAGGCGGCCGGCGTGGATCGCGTCAATCACAATCTCAACACCAGCGAGCGGTTTTACAGTGAAATCTGCAGCACGCATACCTACGGGGATCGAATCCAGACGCTCAGGAATGCGCGCGAGGCGGGACTCGAGCTCTGCTCGGGCGGGATCGTGGGAATGGGCGAATCCGACGAGGATCTGATCGAGATGGCGTTTGCCCTCCGCGAGCTCGAGCCCGATTCGATTCCGATCAATTTCCTTCATCCCGTCGAGGGCACCCCGCTCGGCGCGCGGACGCCCCCGTCGCCGACCCGCGGACTGAAGGTGCTCTGTCTCTTCCGCTTTCTTCATCCGACGACCGAGATCCGGATCGCGGGCGGACGCGAACACAACCTGCGGTCGCTTCAGGCCCAGGCGCTCTACGTCGGCGATTCGATCTTCGTCGGCGGTTACCTCACAACTCCGGGTCAAAGACCGGAGGAGGCCTGGCGGATGATCGAGGACCTGGGTTTTGAGGTGGAAGAAGCCGGAATCCGGGTTCAGCCCTAAGGCGTTGGAAATAATCGATGAAGGCGCATTATCTGGGACATGTAGTCTTTTACGTAAAAAATCTTGAACGGTCGCTCGCGTTTTACCGCGACCTGTTGGGATTCAAAGAAGTCGGACGGATTTTTGACGGGAAGGCGGCGGCGCTGACTTCTGGACGCACGCATCATGAGTTTCTTTTCATCGAAGTCGGAGATGCGCCCCGCCCGCCGGCCGGACACCGGATCGGCCTTTATCATATCGGGATCAAGATCGGGGATTCCCTGAATGAGCTTCGCGCCGCGCTGAAGGAGCTGCAGAAGGCCGGGGTGACGATCACCGGGGCGAGTGATCACACCGTGAGCCAGAGTCTTTATCTCCTCGATCCGGACGGAAACGAAGTCGAATTGTACGTCGACGCCGATCCGTCGATCTGGAAAAAAGATCCCGCCGCCGTCCTCGCCCCCATTAAACCGTTGAGACTTTGAAATTGGATGGTTTGGGGCTCGTTCGAGACCGGGCCCAATCGCTGAGACAGGCGGGAGGAAGTTTGAGCCAGACCGGGGCGGCATCCGTTATGGAAGCAGCACGGTCGATCCGGTCGTTTTCCGGGCTTCGAGATCGGCGTGAGCCCGGCCCGCCTCCCGAAGGGAATAGGTTTGGCCGATCTCGATCTTCACAGCGCCGCGTTGAACCACATCGAACAGCGCCGAGGCGCACGACAATAACTCCTCTCGCCTGGCGGTGTAATGCATCAGCGTGGGCCGGGTGAGAAACAGGGACCCCTTGGCTGACAGGACCGTGATGTCCAGCGCAGGGACCATCCCCGAGGATTGTCCGAAGCTGACCAGCATGCCCCGCGGTCTCAAACAGTCCAGGGAGCGCATGAAGGTGTCTTTTCCGACCGAGTCGTAGACGACAGGGACCCCTTCGCCTCGGGTGATCTCGCGCACGCGTACGACGAAGTCTTCTTCACCCGTCACGATCACATGATCGCATCCGCGGGAGGATGCCATGGCCGCCTTCTTCCGAGTTCCGACCGTGCCGATCACGGTCGCACCGAGCTGTTTGGCCCACTGACAGGCGATCGTCCCTACGCCCCCGGCGGCCGCATGGAAGAGGATGGCGTCACCCGGTTTGACGGAGAACGCCCTACGGAGGAGGTACTCGGCCGTCATGCCCTTCAGCATCATCGCCGCGGCCTGCGGGTCGGAAACGCCGTCCGGCAGCTTCACCAGCCGGTGCGCGGGAAGGACCCGCGCTTCACAATAGGCACCCGTCGGCCCCCCGGCATAGGCCACCCGATCGCCCACCGCCACCTCGGTCACCCCCGGTCCGACCGCCTCCACGAGCCCGGCGGCTTCCGACCCGATCCCCGCGGGCAAGGAAGGGAGCGGATAGAGACCCCGTCGGTGGTAAACATCGATGAAATTAACACCGACGGCGGTCTGCCGCACGAGCGTTTCGCCGGGGCCAGGAGAGGAAACCGGAATCTCCTTCCACTGTAGGACATCCGGACCGCCGTAGCGGTCGATCAAGATCGCGTGCGCCATCGTGGTTTCTCCTCGATGCGTCCTGGTCTTCCGTTCAGGTCGTGACGAAGGTTCCCATTCTGAGTTCGTAAAGGGTTTGCTTGATCTCATCTTGGGTGTTCATCACGAAGGGGCCATACCGCGCGATCGGCTCGTGCAACGGTTTTCCCGAAACCAACAAAAAGCGAACCGGGGCCTCTCCCGTCGTCACTCGCAGTTCATCGCCGTCGCCCAGCACAACCAGTTTCGGGTTCGAGATCATTGTTCCCGCTTCTTTCTCATCGCCGGCGAATTGGGCCTCGCCTTCGAAAACGTAAACAAATGCGGTATGGCCCCGTTTGATCGGCTGGACGAACGAGGCGCGAGGGGGAACACACACATCCAGGTAGATGGGATTGGCGGCGATTTCGGTCACGGGACCCCGAGCCCCCTCCACGGCCCCGGTGATCACCCGGATCCTCGCCCCGTCGTCGCGCTTGATTTCAGGAATCTCATGGGCCCGGATATCCTGGTAGCGCGGCGGGGTCATCTTGAGCTTCGCCGGCAGATTGACCCAGAGCTGGAATCCGGCGATCCCTTCCGGACGCGCCTGCGGCATCTCCTCGTGCATGATGCCGCGTCCGGCGGTCATCCACTGAACGTCACCGGCGCCGATGCTCCCGGCGTTTCCGAGGGTATCCTTGTGACGGACCTCGCCCTTCAGGATGTAGGTCACCGTTTCGATCCCTCGGTGGGGATGCAGCGGGAACCCGGCCTCGTAATCACGCGGATTGGTGGACGCAAAGTGGTCCAGCAACAGGAATGGATCGAGATAGTCCAGCCTTCGTGTCGCAATGCTTCGTTTAAGCCGGACCCCCGCGCCTTCCACGACCGCTTCCGGCTCAATAATCGTCTCTATTTTGCGAGGCAATGATTTCATGGCGACCTCCTTTCAGATTTGCAGCGGACCTTGCCGTTGCGTCATGATTCCGGCGCGGATTTGGATTCTTCCGGAATGATGTCGAGGGAGATCATTTCGGTCCGACGGAGAATCGTCAAGGGTGCCGTGGCGCCGACCTGTTTTTCGGTCAGGACCTTGTGCAGATCATCGATCCCGGCAATCGGCTGCCCATCGTATCCGATGATCAGGTCGCCCTCGATCAGACCGGCCCGGCGGGCGGGGCTTGCCGGCTCGATCGAGACCACGAGCACGCCGTTTTCGACCGGGAGGTTGTGAAACCGCACGAGACGCCGGTGCAACGGGACGTTCTGGCCGGCCACGCCGATGTAGCCCCGGCGGACCCGGCCGTCCCTGATCAGACGGGCCGCGATAAACTTCGCCGTGTCGATTCCGATCGCGAAGCAGATCCCTTGGGCGCCCATGATCACGGCCGTGTTCACCCCGATCACCTCGCCGCGCGAGTTCACGAGCGGACCGCCCGAGTTCCCCGGGTTCAGCGCGGCGTCCGTTTGGATCACGTCGTCGATCAGCCGTCCGGATCGGGACCGCAGCGATCGGCCGAGCGCGCTGACGACGCCGGCCGTGACGGTGGTCTGAAAGCCGTACGGATTGCCGATCGCGATCGCCAATTGGCCCGGCCGAATTGTTTTGGAATCGCCGAGACGGGTGGGCACCAGATTGGGGGCCGAGATCCGGATGACGGCCAGATCCGTTCCGGGATCGTCGCCCACAACGTCGGCCACAAATCGCCGGCCGTCCGAAAGCATTACTTCGATTTCGGCCGCGCGATGCACCACGTGGCTGTTCGTCAGGATCAGGCCGTCCTGTGTAAAGAGGAAACCGGAACCGGTGCCCCGGGCCTCTCGGGGACGGCGGGGATCGATCAGTTGTCCGGCCTTGGGCGTTTGATGCACCTCGATATTGACCACCGATGGACTGACCGATTCGGCCGCACCGACGACCGCCCGCGAGTAGGCGTCCATCAGGGGGTCAGCCAAAACGGGAGACGGCTCCTGAGGAAGCCTTTCGGCGGTCTCAAGGCCGCCGTTCGATTTATGTTGGGAGATCCATTCGAGTACGGATGTCATGGGGTCCCTCCTTCCGTCGCTTCCCGATCGCGTTTATTTTTGAAAAACCAGTTTCAAATATTGCTTAAATCGGCGGAGATTTTTCCCGACGATTCTCATATCCCGGTGCGCCTTGCCCAGGATGAGCGAGCCCTCCAGCACGGCGATGAAATGCTCGGCAAGGCCCTGGGTGTCCAGGGCCGCTTTGGGCCGATGTTTTATCTTGGCCTCGTCCAGGGCCCGTTTAAACATCGCGGCCCACTCGTCGAAGCGCTCGGCGCACAACGATCGGATCGCCGGATGCGTATCCGAGAGCTCCTGGGCGAAGTGTCCCAACAAACAGCCGTTCCGGCCGGACCGGCCTTGATAGAGCCGGGCGGAGGAGTCCAGGTAGCCATACACCCGCTCCAGGGGATCGCGTTTGTTCATCGGGATAGCGTTCCATCCGGTCCGCTGGCCGGAGGAGGCGTAGCGATCCAGGAGCGCCTTTCCCAGGTCCTCCTTGCTTTCAAAATAATGAAAGAAGCTCCCTTTCGTCAACCGGGACGCCGTGCAGATCTCGTCGATCGTGGTCGCGGGGTAGCCTTTGGCCAGCATCAGCCTCTGGGCCGCGTGGAGAAGTTTTTCCCGGGCGCGGGATTGCATCTGGGGCGTCCGCATTTAAATACCTACCGGTTGGTATGTTTATGCCACTCTATCAGATCGCTACGCGCCTTGTCAAGGGGAGCGGCCGGAGGCGCAACGGATTTCAGCGATCGACTGGAACCGGACCGGCGGTCAAATAAAAATCTTCCCGGTCCTGTTCCAGCCGGCTTAAGAGGGGTCCGGAGGCGTCCGCCTTCCAGCGGAGTCGTTTGGGGCGGGCGGCCTTCGCCACCACCGTCCGTTTGGCCCCGGCCTTTTCATAGTCTGCCGGGGTCATCACAATCAACGCGGAAGGGTGGGCCGCCTGAAAACGTTCGAGATCTTGCGGGCCCGTCAAGGACACGACCGGCGGGCCGACTTCATAGACCCATTCATTGACCTCCATACGGTAGACGCCCAACGACGTTCCAGGCGGACGTTCGTAATTGATCCGTCCCGCCAGAGCGGCGGCCGGCGATGGTCCGCTCAATCCGGGAACGAGGCTGAAGTAGGCCAGCAGTCCCACGGCCGCCACGCCGGCAATTCCGAAGGTCTGTCCGTGGGTTGATTGGCGGGCCGCGGCGACGAGCCCGGCGGCCGCGTTGATCCCCAGCAACACGGGCCAGATAAATGCGGCGCCCGAAACGTGATCCGTCCATTCCCCCCCGGACGTCAGCAGTGCCGCGAGCAAACCGCCGCCCAGAAGGCCGAGCCCGGCGGTGGTCCAAGCGACAAGTCGAAGGGCCTTTGGTTCAAACGTCCCGGAAGGTCCCGTGGCCCGGGCCAGGAACCATCCGGCCAGAAGCGCGAAGGCCGGCGTTAGGGGCAGAAGGTAACGGATGGCTTTCAGACTGACGAGCGAGAAGAAGACGAGGATGAAGATCAACCAGGGAACCGGAAGCTGTTTTTCCGCGGTCAGATCGCGCCGGTGTCTCCAGAAGATACCCAACCCGGCCGCCACAAGGGGACTCCAGGGCAAAAAATCCCAGAAGAAATGCCGAAGGTAAAAGTGCCAGGCATATCGCGCCTCGCCCACGGCTGCTTTCTGCTGGATACTCCATATATAGTCCAGATAAGCCTGACCGTGCTTCATAACGATCAGGACGAACCAGGGAAGGAAGATGGCCAGAAAAATCCCGATTCCGGACCCGGGTGCGAGCGCCCGGAGGGAGGGCCGCTCCTTCCAGGCCAGGAAGAATCCCGCGATCACGAGGCCCAGGAGCAGGATGGCCAGGGGGCCTTTCGTCAGGGTGGCCAGGGCCGCGGCGGCGTAAAAAAGGTAAAGCCAACTCCGCCGGGGCGGGGAGGACGCGACCCCGCGTTGAAAGGCGAACAAGGCCAGGGTGAGGAAGAAAGTGAGGGTGAGGTCCGGGATGGCCGTCCGCGCGAAGAGGACGAACAGCGGCGTCGTAATCAGGACGAGGACGGCCCATCGGGCCGCGGGGATACCATAGAGAGATTTCCCCAATCCGTAGGTCAGCCCGATGACGCCCAAAGCCATAACGGCCGAGACGAGCCTCCCGGCCCCGAGGCCCGTCCCCAGGACTTTGAAGGCGAGCATCACCATCCAGTAAAACAGGATCGGTTTATCGAAGCGGTTCGTCTCGTTGAAAATCGGGGTGATCCAGTCCCCGTGATCCAGCATCTCGCGCGCCGATTCCAGGTAGAAATATTCCATAAACATGGGGGGTCGCTCGACCCCGGGCGGGAAAAAAAGGAGAAAGGCGGAGAGGACCGCGATTCCGATCGGCCAGGGAGACATTAGGTCAGGTGGCGTTATTCCGGGCGATCAGCACGAGGTTCCGGATATACACAACCGAGCCCGTGGCCTGTCCCAGAATAAAGATGGGGTCCTTGATGTGCACGGCATAGGCGAGGAGCAGGAAGCTTCCTCCCAGGCTTAGATACCAGAAGGCCGGGGGGATGACGCTCATGCCGCGATGTTCCGAGACCATCCACTGGATGAGGAATCGACTGAAAAAAAGTGCCTGGGCCACCAACCCTAAGGCGATCCAGAAGTCCCACCGCATTGTCTGACCTCCTCGATCTCGTACGAAAGCCAGCGGTGCTTCATCCACCGGACGGCCAATAGATCGACGAACGACCGGATGGCCCGATTGCGGATGTTGTATTTCGACTTTCCGTACCGCCGGGGGAAATGCTGCACCGGCACCTCCACCACCTTGAATCCATCCAGCTTCAGAAGGGTCGGAAGGAACCGGTGCATCCCATTGTAGAGTTTTAACGATTTCAGGCTTTCCCGTTTGAAGACCCGAAGCGAGCAGCCCACATCAAGGATCTGCTCCTGACTCAACCAGTTTCGGATGGCGTTTGCGATCACGGAGGAGGCGCGTCGGACCAGCGTGTCCGCCCGTTGCTCCCGCCAGCCGCAGACCACATCGGCCGATTCAAGACAGGGAATCATTTTCAGGATGTCGGCCGGATCGTACTGGAGATCGCCGTCCATGGTGATCACGACCTTCCCCCGGGCGAGGCGGAAGCCGGCATCAAAAGCCGCCGTCTGTCCGCGGCGACTGCGGAATTTGATCAAAACCAGCTGCGGGTAGGTTTCGGAGAGACGGACCATCCGTTGATAGCTCCCATCGGTGCTCCCGTCGTCGACGAGAATAATTTCAAAAGGCTCCCGCAGCTTTTCCATGACAGGCGGGAGGCTGGGAACCAGCAAAGGAAGGTTCGCCTCTTCGTTATAAATCGGAATCACAAGAGAGTATACCGGAGGCTCTGCGGCGTTAAAGGATTTATTTTCCATCGTTATCGCGAACGGTGTTAAATCGATCTTTGATGAGGGATACAACCCGGGCCGTTCCGGCCCGGCGTCATTCCCACCGCGTTGGGGACCTACCGGTTGGTAGAATACCAGCCATGGAAATCTCTTGTCAAGCCTTGTGTCGGGTTCGAAGATGGAACCAAATTGACCAATGGTGATGGGAGGCTTGCGACGCCGCCCTTATACGAAGTCTTAAACGGCGCGAAGCGAATGGAGGATGTTCTGGCGGGCGGCGCGCACCGCGGGGAGGAAGCCGCCCAGGATTCCCATGATGAGCGCAAAGGCGATCGACTCCATCACAATGGGCGGGGAGAGGGCAAAGCGGAAGGCCAGTTCGGAGAAGGTGGAGAAGTTGGTGGTGGAAACGGTCATGTTCTGCAGGAGCGAGGCGAGGACGAGACCCACGCTTCCTCCCAGGAGAGAGAGAAAAAGCGATTCGATCAGAAAGGCGAGCAGGATGCTGCGCCGGGGAAATCCCAGCGCGCGGAGTGTTCCGATCTCGGTCGTGCGGTTCGCCACCGCGGCGTACATCGTGATCATCGCCCCGATTATCGCCCCGAGGCTGAAGATCACCGTGACGAAGAGGCCCAGGACCCGGATGAAGGCCGCCATCATCGCCGACTGGTCGGCATAAAACGCCTTTTCCCGTTTCACCTCCAGATTGAACCGCTGATCCCCCTCCAGCCGCTGTTTCAGCGAGGAAAAAGACGATGGGCCGGAAAGCCGTACGGTCACGGAGGAGAAGACCGGACGTCGAAAAGCCTGAAGCAACTGTTGCGAGTCCAGCCAGATCTCGGACTCGAAGCCGGATCCCTCCGCCTCGAAGAGGCCGACGACCGTCCAGTCCCGCATGGCGAACCGGATCGTCCGGCCCAGGCCGATTCCCTCGAAGCGCCGCTCGGCCGCCGCGCCGACGATGACTTCCGACAGTCCCGGACGGAAGAGACGACCGGCCGCAAGTTTAACTTGCGGCCGCATCGCCAACGATTCGGGGGCGATGCCCCGGGTCTGAACATGGGCCTCCTGCCCCGTTCCGCGCTTCGGCATGCTGATCAGGACAACCGCCTCGGCGGCGGCGAGCGGCTTTCCTTCGGGGTCCGCCGCGATCTCGGGTTGGGTTCGAATGACGTTCACCGCCGCGCGGTCGACGAGGCTCATCATCTCGGACTGGGATCCTTTTCGAATCACGATCGCGTTGTCGTCGGACCCGGTCGCCACCAGCGTCTTTTCGAGGCCGTAGGCCAGCATCAGGACGGCCGCGAAGACGAAAATCACCAGCGCAATCCCTCCGGCCGTCAGAACGGTGGTCAGCCGCCGGGTCCAGAGGTTTCGAAGGCTGTAGCTGAGGGGAATGGTGATCATAATGATCGTCTTTCCTTTTACCCGATTCGCCGAAGCCCGGTCACGATCCTCAACGTCGCCGCCCGCCAGGCCGGAAAGATCGCGGCGGCTAGGCCGACGCCGAGGGCCATGAGTAGACTGACCGTTCGGGTGGCCGCACTGACCCCGAGGACCGGAAACATCGCCCCCACCGTTCTCATCATCACGGCGCCGAACCCATCGACCGTCGGACCGATCAGGGCAATTCCGGCGGCACCCCCGATCAGCGCGATCAGGAGGGACTCTCCCGCGATCAACAGAACAAGGTGACGCGCCCTGAAGCCGAGCGTCTTGAGCAGCGCGTATTCCGAAAGACGTTCGCGGGCCGTCATCGCCATCGTGTTGGACAGCACCGCGAGGATCACTCCGACGATCACGATCGAAACGATCCGCAGGGCGATCAGGATCGTGTCGCTCATCGAGATGAAGCCCTGCACGAAAGCCTGTTCCGTCTCGGTGCGGGTCTCGGCCAGCGAGTTTTTAAAGCGGCGATCGATCGCCTCGCTGATGGAGGCCGCCCGATCGGGGTCGGCGATCTTCACCGCATACCACCCGACATTTCCCGCGCTCCAGGGCTGCAGTCGCCGCACCTGTTCGTCAAGGTACCGCCAATGGAAAAAAAAGGAGGTTTCATCCGTCGTTTTTTTCGCCCCGGTATAGATTCCCCGGATCACGAAGTCCCAGTCCCCCGGGAAGATCATGCTCCGCATCCGGACGACATCCCCGACCTTCCAGCCGAACCGCCGCACCAGTTGAACCCCCACAATGGCGGCGTTCCGCTCCCTCAGGAAAGCGGCCATCTCAGCCTCCGAGACCCGGTTTTCAGGCACGACCGAGAACCAGGTGGCCGCGTCTACCGCCAATTGGGGAAACTGGGAGTGCTTCTCGTCGATATAGATCCCCCCGAACCATTGGGCGTACGTAACCTCGGAGACCCCCGGGACGGCAAGGATCGCCTCCCGGTAGGCGATCGGGAGGGGAAAGATCAGCGATACGGAATTCCGGATGATCAAGCGGTTCGGGGAGGAGGCCTCGATGCCGGAATACCATATCGCGATGACGGTCCGGATCATGCCGAAGGCCAGGATCGCGATCGCGATCCCGACGATGGTCAGGAGCGACCGAAGCTTGTGGCGCATCAGGTTTCTAAGGATGAGGTTTAATAGGTTCACGTTCCTAGACCAATATTCCCTTGTCCAGATGGCGAACGGTCCGGGCCCCCTCGGCCGCCCGAGGATCGTGCGTGACCATCACGATCGTTTTTGAGAAGCCGGTGTTCAGCCGCCCGAGAAGATCCAGGACTTCAGCGGCCGAGGCCTTGTCCAGGTCGCCCGTCGGTTCATCGGCCACCAGCAGCGTGGGGTCGGTCACGATCGCGCGGGCGATGCCGACCCGCTGTTCCTGCCCGCCGGAGAGCTGCCGGGGATAGTGACGCATCCGGTCCGAAAGCCCGACCACGTTCAGAGCGAGCTCGGCATGCTCCCGTCGCTCCCGCTTTGAGAGCGGGGTCAGAAGCAGGGGCAGCTCCACATTCTCGACGGCCGTAAGCACCGGGATCAGATTATAGAGCTGGAAGATGAACCCGATATGGCGGGACCGCCACCGGGCCAGGTCGGACTCGCCCAACGAGCCGATTTCTATCCCGCCGATCCGGATGGATCCGCGGTCGGGGCGGTCGATGCCGGCGATCAGGTTCAGAAGCGTGGTCTTGCCGGAGCCGGAGGGGCCCATGAGCGCGAGAAATTCCCCCGCACCCACCGTCAGCGAGATATTCTCAAGGACGGGAATCGCGAGACTATCGCGACGGTAGGATTTTGAGATTCCCTTGATCTCGATGAGGGGTTCGGCCACGGAGGCATCCTTAGGGGGTTTTGATCCGTATTCGGTCCCCGTTGCGCAGCCCTTCGGGCGGATTCGTCACGACGCGCTCGCCGGGCCGGAGGCCGCTTTTGATCTCGATCCGGCTTCCGATCGGTCCCCCAGGCTCGACCGTTTTTTCTTCGGCCCGCTCGCCCCGGACGACAAAAACAATCCTTCGTTCGCCGCGCGTAATAACGGCCGCCGTCGGAATCGCGATAAGAGGTTTTTGATCCGCGCGGCCGGACGGCTCGGAAAGAAAGGCGACCCGCGAGCTCATCTCGGGCAGCACGCGATCGTCCCGATTCACGAACCGTATCTTGGCCAGGACGGTGGCCTTGGCCCGGTCGACTGTGGGCACGATCGCCTCGACCACCCCCTCGTACGTTGTGTCCGGGTAGGCGTCCAGCGTGATTTCGCACCGTTGACCCGTGCGGACTTTCTCGAGGTTCGATTCCGAGACGTCCGCCTCGATCTGGATGGAGTCCATATCGGCCATCGTGACGACGGCCGCCTTGGCCGATGCGGCCGAGCCGAACGGGGCGACCACCTCGCCCACGTCGGCGTTCTTGGTCAGGACCGTTCCGTCGAAGGGCGCACGGATAATCGTGTTTTCCAGATCCACCTCGGCCGACCGCACAGCCGCCTCGGCCGCCTTGATGCCGGCCTCGGCCGAGCCGACGGAGGCTTCGGCGCGGTGATAACGGCCCTCGGCCACTTCCAGATCGGCCTGGGAGATCATCCCGTCTGTGATCAGCTTCTTTTTCCGTTCGTAAGCCAGGGTCGCTTCGTTCAATTCGGCCTTGGCCTCGTCCAGCGCGGCCTCGGCCACCGTTCCGTTCGCCCGGGCCCGGGCGAGCGCCGCGGCCATGTCGGCGCTCTCCAGCCGGCCGATCACCTCGCCTTTTTTAACACGGTCGCCCTCCCGCACATTCAATTCCACCAGACGACCTGTTCCTTTGGATGCGACGGCCGCGCGCCGCTGGGCGACGGCATAACCCGTGGCGTTCAGTATAGGGGTCGGAAGGCCCGGATCCATGGCCGCAACAGTCGTTACCTCGACTGTCGCGGGCGTGACGGCAAGAAAACGGTATAGGATGACTGATGCGATGACCAGAACGGCCGTGATCGCAATCCATACGGTCTTCCCCCCCTTCCTCCGGGGACCCGGCCGTTCTCCGAAATCCTTCCGGTCGATCTTTAGCTGGGAGAGATCCATGATTTGGGTTTCCATCGATTATCACTTCAGAATTAAACAAAACGGAATCCCTATCATAAGGCATTGAACGGCCTTGTGGCAAATCGTCGGAAAGGTGTAGTAATATGGTCTAAGGCAGGGCCTTGCGTCGCCCCCATACGTTATGGGTTTGAGTTCGCCGGTTTCCCTATTTTCGATTTACCATTTTCGATTCTCCAAAATTCCCCGCCGAGGGAAGTAAATAGGGAGAATTCCCCTGGCGGGGAATTTTCAGCCTCCCCCTCTCGCTCGCTTGGCTCGCTGGGTATCGCCGATCTACATTATTTCGCGGGTAGGACGGTATGCAACTGGTTCATTTAGTCGATCGGGTTACCCGGGTTCAATCCGCCACAAAGAAAAATGAGAAGATCGCGCTTCTGGCCGACTTCCTCAAGCAGACGCGGGGCCGAGAAACAGAATTGGCGGCCCTGTATCTCTGCGGCCGTCTTACGCAGGGAAAAATCGGCGTCGGTTGGAGCACGATCGAATCCGCAACGGTTGGGGCGCCCCAGGCGGAATCTTCGTTGACGTTGGCGGAGGTCGATCAGGTCATGAGTCAGATCGCCTCCGATCAGGGCCCCGGGTCGAGTGACCGTAGGATTGCGAGGCTGCGGTCGCTCTTCCAGCGGGCCCGTATCGACGAACGGCGCTTCCTTTCGCATCTTTTAATGGGCGAACTGAGACAGGGGGCGCTGGAAGGCCTTCTCCTGGAAGCGATCGCCAAAGCCTCCGGTCTTCCCTCTTCGGAAGTTCGGCGGGCGATGATGTTCACCGGCAATATAGGAACGATTGCCCGCGCCGCTTTGGAAGAGGGTTCACCCGCCCTGTCCCGCACGGGATTCCGGATCTTTACCCCGGTAGCCCCGATGCTGGCCGATACCGCGGAGGATGTCGGCGAGGCCTTGGAGCGGCTGGGCGACGCCGCCTTCGAATTCAAGCTGGACGGCGCACGAATCCAGGTTCACAAGGAAGGGGATGAAGTCCGGATTTTCACCCGGCGGCTTCAGGATGTTACAGAGCGTCTGCCCGAGCTGGTCGAATGGGCTCGGACCCTGCTCGTACGCGAGATCGTTCTGGATGGGGAGGCGATCGCGCTCCGGCCCGATGGGCGGCCTCACCCTTTTCAGGTCACGATGCGGCGGTTCGGACGGATCAAAAATATCGAGGCGATGCGGCGGGAGATTCCACTGGCCGCTTTTTACTTCGACTGTCTCTATCGTGAAGGCGACGGCGCGTTGTTTACCCTCCCCTATCGTCGGCGCTTTAAGATCCTGACCGAAACGATCCCAAGCGAGAGAGTCATCCAGAGTTTAATGACGAAAGACCGCGCGGAGGCTGAGCGATTTTTAAGGCGCGCGTTGGAAGTCGGGCATGAAGGGACGATGGCCAAGGCCCTGGACGCGCCCTATACCGCCGGTCAGCGGGGGCTTAATTGGTTGAAGCTCAAGCCGGCCAAGACCCTGGATCTGGTGATCCTCGCGGCGGAGTGGGGGAGCGGCCGCCGCAAGGGTTGGCTTTCGAATTTGCATCTCGGAGCCAGGGACCCCGAAAGCGGTCAATTTGTCATGCTGGGAAAGACCTTCAAGGGACTCACGGACGAGATGCTGAAGTGGCAAACCGAAAAGCTTCTGTCGTTGGAGGCAAGTCGGGATGACTGGGCGGTCTATGTTCGCCCGGAGCTGGTGGTCGAGGTCGCCTTCAACGAAATCCAGGAATCGTCCCGCTATCCGGCCGGCCTGGCGCTCCGGTTTGCCCGGGTAAAACGTTTTCGGCCGGACAAATCGGGCGCCGAGGCCGACACGATCCAGACCGTCGCCGAGATTTTTAGGAGGAAACGGGAGTAACCTTCCCCGGGATTGATTGCGATCGGCCTGTGGCCTATGCTGCTTCGGCGGCTGCGTTTTGACCCGACCATGGCTTGGCCGCTAAATTCTGCGAAGATGAAGCGCCCAAAATTGGCCTCGATGACCCGGCCGCGACCTTTGCCGAGTCGGGTCCCCAGACCGCAGCCAAGGTCGCTGCTCAGGCCACAGTCCAATCCTTGCTTGGAAATTTGAACAACGACAAGAAGCCCCTTTTCACCATTCGAGTTGCAGGACCGCTATCACTCTGGGTTATAATCGTCCCATGTCTCCCCCATCGTTTCATCCGCTTATCTCCAAATGGTTTGCGCAGCGGTTTGCGGTTCCGACCGAGGCGCAGCGTCTAGGCTGGCCTTCGATCGTGGAAGGCCGCGACACGCTGATCGCCGCTCCCACCGGCTCGGGTAAAACGCTGGCCGCCTTTCTGGCAAGCCTCGACCGGCTGATCCGGGTCGGAATCTCGGGAGGTCTCACCGACCGGACCCATGTTGTCTAT